>JAZLIT010000131.1:0-12857 GCA_045617525.1 Solibacillus sp.
GGGATATATAAGAACGCCACGCCACGCCAACACGTATATTTTTTATGATATCTATCACTCAAAACATATATTGTTGTCATGGTATGGCGTTCTTGAACCTACCTAACACCCATTATCATATTAAAATAAAGCCATAGCAAGACCATATAAGGACACTATCAACACAACCTATTAATTATACCATAAACACATATAATACTCTAAATGGGCGTATTTACCATATAATAAAAGATATATAATATTTAATAAAAATAGTATTGAATACTACAATACATAGTATTCAATACTATCTAATATCTATTGTTTCCCCTTTCTTATTTACCTAAAATCGCCCCAGTCAACATCATCAACATAATAACACATAGTCCCCACAAAATAAGCCATTAAATAGTCAATGAAACTATACTTTCGTAAAGCGAGTTCTTCATTTATCATACTTTGACTAGTCATGACGCCGATATTTCCATGCGTAGTGTCAATAATAGTATTAGTGCTATTGTATGTAGTACTTTCACTATTAGTGCTATTATCCGTAATAGTACCAGTGTCTGTTGTAGTTGTGTTATTAGTTGTTTCGTGTTCAACTGTGCCGTTCTGTTCAAATGTATCATGTCCTGTATTTGTTATACCGTTTGTTTGCGCTCCATAAACATCCGATACTTGTACTTGATTTGTGCTATCACTTGATACACTTTTAAGTGTATTACTATCGTATGAACCCTCACTATGTGTAGTTGTGACACTAGGTGTTGTATGTGTGTCTGTATGTGTGCCAATAGTTGAACTTGAGCCACTACCATATGTTGTTTTATTATCAGTATCAAACGTATCTGTAACATTAACAGTACCACTAACACTATTTGATGTATTTAATGTTTTAGTATTACCACTTGAACCACTAACACTATCACTACCAGTATGTTTATCAACTACATTACCATGTTTATTATAATTCTCAAGTGGGTTATACTTGCTATATAACGCGCTCAACATGCTTGACAACTCGTGTTCGTGATTAGCTATAAATCTATCCCACAAACGCACTAATAATGTTACGGCATTATCATCACCTCGTCTATCTAACATTTGATAGTTTGAGTACATATACAAATTATCAACAATATCATTGTTAGATAGTTCCAGTTGACTTGATACGGCTTCACCAGTGGTATAATCGTCAAAATTGACGGTTATACCTAACCCAGTAGGATTTTCATCCAGTGCTTCGTGTAAATAAAAACTTTTATATGTTTTCATCCTTTTCACCTTCCTTTGCATTATCTTCTTCAGTTGGTTCATTATCATCAATTAGTGGCTCGTTTACGGGGTCGTCAACTATTTCAAATTCGTCTTTATCAAATCCATTTAACATATTAACTTGATTCTTCCAACATTCACCAAACTCGATTGAAATATCTATGCCAAACACTTCTTTAATTTCTTCCATAGCATCTTTTCTACAATGATAATTTGCCATAGGTATAGCCATTGATAACGCTAAACTTCCCTTTACTTCAGCATCATTTGTTTGAGCCATCTTTCCAGTATTGTTAGTTGATAACCCATACTGTCCATAAACACGTTCAATTAAATCCAAATGATAATGGCTATAATACTGGAATAATGTTGCCGTCTGTGGGTCTGTTGTTGTCAATACTTCAACACCCTTTGCGCCAGTTAGTAAATCATTACTTAATAGACTACTACTTGAAATAGTCATAGGTTTACCAGTTGCATTGTTTTCAATAGCGTTTCTAATTACATTAGCCGTGTTATCATCTTTACACAATATAATAGGGTGTGAACGTGCATTTATAAGTAAATCTATCTGTGACAAGTCTACTTCGCTTAACTGTTGGCAAAATCTATACAAGTTAGTTTCGCTATGCTCAAGAATGTTATTACGGATAATAACGGCATCTTTACCTAAAGTACGTTCTAACACTGTGCCATCTTCTAGGGTAATTATAACTCTATCCATACCACCCCACCATTCTATTTCTCCAGTGTAATGGCATCTACCAAAAACATATTTGCCATTGAGTGTAGTAAACCCACAACGACCATATAAGCGTAAATAATATTCTAGTTTTAAATTTAACATTCGTGTTAGTTCTTTATCGTCATTACCATACGCAAACATGGAACAAATAGTTTCAAGTGATAAATCAGTGTAAATACGTTCACGTATAGTCATTTTATCTTTTGCTTTTAGTCTGTGCCACAAATTAACAACATTGTTTATCATAAAATAACACCTTTCATTAACAAACTTTTAAGTTCTTCCTTTTCATTATCGGATAACGTACCACAACCAGTCAACCTAACATCACTAAATTCACAATACCCACTTAATGCACCAATATTACCAATATAATAGTTAGCATGACCATAAGTGTTATACAAATTGTTTGGAATGATAGTTTGTTGTTCTTCAATATACAATAATGCTTGTGTTGGGTCACCAATATTAGTAGTTGGGTTGGTTGAACCCCATACACTAGTCTTAGGTTTTTTGAATAAATCTAACCCACTACTAATAACACCACTAATAGCACCACCCACATTACCAGTTGCAACACGTTCTAACGTATTAAACGCCGTTTCCGTTATTTCTTGTGCTTTTCCAACATTATCAGCACTAGTCAACCCTAAATCAATACCAATACTAACATCTATTGCCTTGTAAAGATTCTTTTTAACAAATATCATGTATCTTAATGTGTGGTTAGTTGGGTAATAAACGTATTTAACTTCCATTCGTTTACCTACCACGTAATGTGGTTCTAAATCCACCAACCCATGGAACGGCAAATATAACTTATAATTAAATAACTGATAATCACGCCAGTCGTTATATTTGCGATTAAACTGATATTGTCCTAGTAAATGTTCACCACCTTGTAGTTTTAATGGTGTTGCCGTGATAGTTTCTTCAGTATTGATATTTTTAGCAACAATACCACCAAACTTAACAATTCCTTCATCTAAAGCGACAACACGTCCGACTTCTTCGATATCAATAGGTGTCCAATAATAAGCCGTTAAACAATTAATTGGATTGTCATTCCACCAAAACATTTTAACACTATCAATTAAGTCAGGGTCATTTAAACTGTTCATCCATGCAATTATATCGTTATTAACACTTGTTACATCCATAACTTTATGACCCGCATAAATTTGTGGGTCGTATGTGTTCGCACGTTCAAAACGTGCTTCAGTTCCATCCATACCCGTTTTAGACGTTTTATCAATATCAGCTTCATTCAATGCACCATCTAAATCTCCATTGTTCAAATAGTTATCCGTATCACTTAATGAACCAAATAAGGGTATATTAGTATCTAACAATCCATAATAACCATTTAAAGTATCATTACTGGTTAGACGTGGTAATGTTGGCGCATGCCATTCGGTTTCATCATTTATAAGTTCTTGTAGTGTACCCTTACAAACTAATATTATGTTGTATGGACTATCATTACCAATATAACCACATATACGACCATCACCTTTATATTCACCTTTAATACTACGTATACGTGTACCGTTTGTTTCATAAGTCTTATTATAGAAATAATATGTGTGATAGTTGTATTTTCCTTCTTCCTCTTCGTATACACCTTCTATCAAATGGTCTAGTGCGTTTAAATCACGTAAATAAGATATGTAATTATAACTAGTATTGATAATACCATAACGTGGATTACTCAAGGCGGTGCTAGTGTCACTAGTTTTCAGTAACACATATACACGTTGCGAAAAACTATCAAATGTTAGAGTGTTACTAGTAGGTGTATAGCCGAACAACGCAGACAACCCAATAGTACCAACGCCACTTTTAAAACCAAAATCCCCAACACCAGCAACTCGCAAACTACCATCTCCAGTGAAAATAACTGTCTCAATATTGTTTTCAATTCGTACTGTTTTACATGTCCATGTTGCTTTTTTACTAGTTCCTAAACGTCCATATATTCCGATAGCAGACCCGTTTGGGTTCAAGTCTAAATCACAAATAATTTTAGATAGTGCATCATTATTTAATGGGTCTGTGCCACTGTTATACATTCGGAATTCAACAACAACATTAGTTACATTGTCGGTTATTCTAAATAAAACATTGCCTTCATCACTAGATTTAGGGCATTTATCATTAATGACACTATAATGTATATCTCCACTTGTAACACCTATATTGTTAATGTTTTTTATACAATCCAAACAACTGCCTACACTAGGTCTTATATATTCTTTATATTCTTGTAAACTTGTATATTCAGCCATTTTTACAACCTTTCTACATTGCGATAACCATAACGAAACTACCACCTTCTGTAGTTGGTATAGGTTCGCCAAATGTTCTAACTGTTGTTGTTGTCTTTCCAGTACGCACAACTAAATTATCAGTAATATCATTGTTTTGTTTGTTACCAGTACGTGTAGCCGTTCCAGTGCTATTTCTTATATCACTCAAACAAGTCTTTAATAGGTCTGTTTTTGTATTAAAAGCCATACGCCCACCACTTAACAACTCATGACCACTAACATAATAATATCTACCTAAATCAGCTATATAACAATAATTAGCATTTAATAAGTTAGCACTGTATTCAGTTATAATTCTAGGTGATTCTTTTACGTTTTCACCACTTAAAACGCACTGTTTTGTATCTACTAAACTTATATTTTTATTAGCGACTATATTATCACTGGTGTTATTATAAAATCTAACTTCCATAATATTTAACCTTTCAAAATAAAAAGGGTAATTATTAACTAATTACCCTTTATAATTAATTGTTTGTAAATTTATCGTTCAAACTATCAATAACTTCCTTTAGTGCCGTTAAGGTGTTATCTATTTTACTCATAAATTTACTATCACGCCACATAAAGTAGAAGATAACGGCAACTGTAACGCCGTTATCAACTATCAGCTTAACAACATCTTCCATTAGTCAAGTGTAAATACTACGGCACAATTTCTCTTGTCAAGATACTGACGTACACTAAAGTGATTATGATAATTTCTAAAGAGTTCTGCGGCAACTTCTTCAACACCAACCTTGTCAAGCACATAAGTAGCACCCATCATATCGGTATCATATACAAAAGCAATGATGTTAGAATATGTAGTTGCTGTTTCCGATGTAACTTTACCCTTTGTAGCACCAGTTGTACCTATTGTGAAAGTACCATCTTTAATAGTACCAGTATCACTAAATAATGGTAAAATTGACTGTCCGCCACTCTGCCAGTGTGGAACTTCTTCAAACTGTTCACGGCTAATAAGGTTCTCATGGAATATATTTGCATAACCTAAATTATTAACTATCTTCGAATACTCTGTATTTACTAGCATTTTAATATTTTCTCTAGGAACGAACATTGGCACAGAACCATCATTATATTTCATATTGAGTTCGCCCATAGACTGAATAACTAGACCAAAAGCCATAGCCATAAATCCAACGTACTGTTTCATAAGTGTTTCACTAGCTTTAATATCATCCCAATCATAATTATTAGTTGTAACACCTTCAGTTGTTGTTGTGTATCCAAAATACTCACAAAACTTAGTAACAGTTGGAACTTTTCGATTACCAGTAACGGCTTCAACAATAGCCTTGTTAACAAGTGTGTCAGCAATACCCTTCATCTTATTTTCAAGTGCGTTTCTAACGGCTACTTCATATGATGCGATAGTTGATTCTACCCAGTCAATATTATCCCAACGAGCACTAACATCATCATAACCAATGGAATGAACGATTTTATAAGGCATCTCATCTGACCAAATAAGAGAGTCTAATTCCATGCCATAAAATTTACCGTCAAAATATGACTGTCCGTGAACTAAATGACGTGCGTGAGATTCTTGTACTTCAGGTAGGTTCTTCACGGCAATTCTCTGTAACGCACCGTTGTATTCTTCAACATTCTTTACAATGCCATGTGTGTTGGCTGTGTACGCCTTTGTAATGAAAATGTTTCTAGCTATACCAGTCACAACGTCTTTATTAAATGACTTTAACTGGTCGGCATCTAGATTGTTAATTGCCGTTCCGATTTCAACAAAATTTGCTAAATCTTCAGCCAACATTGTTACTACTGTATCAGTTTGACCCTTAATAGTTGTTGCCAGTCCTAGTCTATTTTTAGCAATAGCATAGTTAATGGCATTGATATTATCTTTTAATCTTGTGTGTGCCATTCTTCAATTTCCTTTCTAACATAAATAATGACATGAATAACTTCATGCCATTATCATAACAATTATTTATCTTTATAGTCAACGTATACTTTTATAGCATTTAATATATTACCACGTAATGAATTATAATTTAAGTTTTGTGGGTATACATCATACTGTATCTCATACCCATTTACACTTAAAAATGCCACACGTCCTTTAAACATATCACGGTTCATTAGCTTTTTAAAATCTTCGCTTTTCAAATCTTGTAACAATTCTTCATCACTAATATCACACCATAAATAACAGTCTATTTTAGTAAAATTAGCGTAACATACATACTCTATTCTATACTTATGGTTATTAATTGGAATATGAACCAGTGTGCCCATATCAACACCCATATTATCTAACCTTTCCTAAATTCATAAAATCCTGATATGTGCCGTGAAATATATCTCCATCAATTTCAAGATTTTTCCCACAAAATGTTGACTTATCGTTATATTGCCACATTACAACATTATCTTTTATTATATCAGTATCTTTTATTCTATTGTTATAACGTGCTATCCACCAGTTATATGCTTTTCTATTTACACCTTGTATCTTATTATACATAGCATAGCCAGTATATATAATTGGTTTACGACCATAAAAGTTAGCAAGTCTATTAGCTAGTTCAAACACTTCACGCCAGTCCGTTCCAGTTTCTTCAACATCTAACACATATGGGTAATTTTTTCCGTCTATATAATGTGTAATGTGTAAAAACTGTTCACCAACTGAATATTTTTTATTATAAAAATGATATGATGCTATACATTTTGATAACTTCATTAACCGTGCAAATCTAGATGCATATGTTGGGTCAACATAGCTACGTCCTTCAGTTGCTTTTAAAATAAAGAAATCAGCATAATCTTTCACATAATCAAAATCTTTATCACAATTCCAGTGAGACAAATCAACACCACGTAATATAATCATATATTCTCATACCCCCTACAAACAATATTTTTAATGCCCTTTGTATTAAACACGAACTGACTACCAAACTTATGTGAATATTTACCCCAGTCAATCTGATTATAACAAGAACCACACCAATGTTTGTCTATGTATGGTGTTACTGGATTACCACAAACGCCACAAACGGCTTTTTTAAATGTTATCTTTACAACTTTTCTTTTTCTAGGGTCAAACCTTGTGCCACTAAATGTTTTTATAACTGGTTTTTCTTTAATTATCATTCTATTGTACCACCTTTCTCATGATAAAAATTATAATACTACAAAATACTAAAACTGATATTGTCATAACATTCCACGCTCCTTTGCAATAATAAACATACCATGACTAACGCTATCACTTAATGTTGTATGTTGTCCACAACAACTACATAGATAACCGTTATTTTCTCCTTGCTCAAATAAAGGCACATTTAAAGCATTATAATATTTCATTCAATAACACCTACTTTCATTTCGCTTCTTTTTTCTTGAACGTTATTCGCTTTCTTTTTCAATTTGTAGTTTTCAATAATAAAACCCATTGTACAATTGTCATATCTGTTATATTCACAATTATTGCAACTTGTAATTTTATCACAATGTTTATGATAAGCAACTTCTAAATCCATATATTTCATTCAATAACACCTACTTTCCATAAAATCCACATTACCACACAAGCAATGCCCCATAACGCTAATAGTAAAAAATCAAAATTTGTCATCATTCCACCTACTGTATGGTGTGAGTGGTGCAACCACTCAACACCAGTTAAATTGTAATTAGTCAAATGGTATCACTTCCATTTCATCAGCACATACAACAACCTTGTAAAACTTCTTGCCATTACTTTCATATGACTGTGTCATAACATGACCTGATACCTTTACATAGTCATTTTCTTCATAATCTGTATCACGAACAAAATCAATAATATCTACCCATGTGTGAGCCGTGTTACCCTTTGGAGTTGTTGTAGCAATATCTAGATTATAACTAGCCATTTTATCACTAGTATAATTTACCTTCTTAATATTACCAGTTAAGCAAACTGTATTAATATCATTTCTCTTCACTTCTTCAGTTTTCTTCTTTGCCATTGTTGTTACTTCCTTTCGTAATTAAATTTATTTGTTACTGGATGTTTTTGTCTAGTGGGAACATCCTAACCCACTTCCACGGCGTGTCCGTGCACATATTCTTTTGAATTTTAACGATATAGTTATTATAATTCGCCGTTTGTGGTCGATACGTCAACCATTTTGGTATGTATAGATATTAACATTAAAAAAGGTACTTGCATAGTACCTTTTTAAAATTTGTTTAACTTTGTACAAATTGTACAATTAAATCTCATTTATATAGGCATTATATTGTAAAGCCGTTTCATTATCACTAAAATATAATAAACCCATTCTATCTAGATTATTTAACTTTTGTACAATATATCTATTTTTGTGTTCCAAACGTTCCGTGTTATATGATGGGTTTAAAGGCAATACAACCATATCACCACGCATTTTACTAGTGTATGGCGCTATGAACACACCTTGTTGTTTATCGTCTGTAAAGGTTGCCAGTCTCATCATATTGCCCATATAATCTAATACAATATTTGACCATGTTAACACCCTATTATCACTACTAGGTAAATGTTTAAAGCCTTTTATTTCCCATTCACCACCATATAACGAACGCAAACGTTCGCCACTATCACCAGTAAAGCCAAAATAATCTAACGCCGTTGTTTTAAATTCTACTGTTTTGTGCATCTCAACATCTAGTAGTTCAACATACACTTTAGCACCTAACGGTGTTTCGTAAAGTCGGTGTTGTCCTTTTTTCATTTTTACAAGCATATTAGAAATACCCAAATCTTTTAAATACTGGTTATATGGACTTATAGTATTAGAAAGTAGGTAAATCTTTAAGGAACGTCTTTCACGGCGTAATGTTGCTATAATTTGGCAAAACTGATAGAACTCTTCAGCCGTTGCATATTTACCCCACGAGAATTCATCTAATATAACTGTATCATAGTCATTTACATTAAATGTTGAACAATAACGTGCATACTCTTCAACACTCATTAATACACCTACTGGTATTTCACTTCTATCCGTTATCTTTCCAGTGTCCATATCTACTAACGCATAGTATATATTTTTTGTTTGTCTATCAACTACAACTTGATTATATAAGCCTTTTGTTAAATATTCCACATAACCATATACTGGATTATTAATAACTTCAAATAACTTATTATACATACTTTGGGTTGTTTGTGATTTTTCACGGCGTACATACGCAAATTTTAAGCCGTAAAGCATATTATTTACGAACCCATATTTTAATAACATTTGTGTAGTTTTTGAACTGGAACGTTCACTCATAAGCACGAACCAGTTAGCACTATCATCAGGTAATTTTGCCGTGTAAAGTCCGTTTGGTGCTTTACACTTTTTGAGCATCTTATCAAATTCTTTATGTAATAGTGTGAAATCACGTTTTACACCATACATAGGGTTGTTATTGATATAACTTATTCTCATTTATCTATTCCTTTCTCTATTTAATGTGCGTTGATATTCTAGAAAAGCATTTAACCATACTTCATCTATCTTCATTTGAAAATCACTCTTTACTAATGCTATACTAGATAGTTCTGTATGTGGTTCGTTATCTATCCACACTGTTGTTTCTTCATCATTGTAGCAACTAGTTAGTTTACATTCTTTTATAATCATATCATTTTCAAACACTTCATACGCCGTGTTTGGCTCATATTGTTTAAATAATATGTTTTTAGGTAGACCAGCTATTGTTTGTTCGTGCTTTTCTTCGCCGTTTTCCATGAATGATATTAAATATCTTTTAGCACCTAAACATTTAAAACGTGTTATGCCTTCAGTGTGTTCCTGGTCAAACATTCCCAAATCGCTTATATATTGTTTTTCCACGTTGTAACGGATGCACGCCAAATTAATTAAACTTTCAATATGTTTATTATAATTATCAATTATAGCTTGCGACTGTTCGTTATGATGTAAAATTTTAATACTATCTGTATCACAATATAACACGGGTGTTTTTATCGTTTCCAGTTGTTTAACTGTTTGTAATAAGTTTCTACGTGCCATAGCACTAATATATACACCAACCCACGGCGAAAATGGTTTAACTTTCATTTGTTCATCGTAGCTTTTCGCACTTTCTTCACTCCATTCACCTTCACTATAATGTGTTATAACATCATTTAAACGCTTTACAGTTAACCCATATGCACTATTACATAATGCTTTTTCTTTAGCGTATGGTAAATGTTGTTTTTTCAATACGTCTTTAGCAACATATTTTTCTAACATTACATTGACTAAATATGGTTCTAGGTATTTTCTTTCACTATACTGTGCGTTTACCACTTCGCATTTAGACCATGTGTAAAAATCAACATAGCTATCTAAATCAAGGTTAGTTAGTGCAACTGTTAATTTATCAGCATTTCTAATACGCCCATTATCTAGTATAGGGTTTACCAGTTCTAAACATTTGTGTTTACTTTCAATAGTTTGGTTAGTTGTTGCCTTTAAATCGTAAAATGTATAAGTGGCACACGTACAATAATCTTTACCTAACATAATCATTTTATTGATTGTAGGATTGTTCACTGTTTGCCATATCGTAGGGAAACACTTTTGCAATGTCATTATACTTGGGTAACTACTCGTAAAATCAAACGAATAAATGTTATCTATCAATGGGTTATTAAAGTCAACACCTACATATAATTCATTAGCATGCGTATATCCACCACGATATACCCATGACATTATGAAATTATATTCTTGTTCGCTAACTGGCTTAGTATTTTCAATACTACATCCACTAGTTTCGTAGGCTTGTTTAATTGCTTTTTCTAGTACACCTGTTATGGTTAATGGCTTGTAACCTTCTTTAATATAAGTGTCATAATAATATGTTGCCCATTCCGTCAATATCAAAACATCATTATCACAATACGTTAATTCTGTATCGGTTAATGTGTCAAATGAATGTATAATATCATAATCTAAATCACCAACACATTTTTGTGTGTTAGTATAATCTTTAGCAAGTCTAGATAAACTACTATTTGTCATTAATAAGGCATCTTGAAACACTAACCAATTATCATGCTCAATATAACATGGTTTTCTTTGTTCTTTTAAAAAACTATCTGTTATATTTAACCATTTTCGCATGAACTGGAACTCATAACCCAAATTGGCAATGAAACATATAACACGTTGGTTTTTACGTGGTTTAATTGTACGCTTGAGTAAATCTAACAGTTGTATGAACTCAAACCAATTTGAACCAATTATAACATTGTTACACAAACCAAATTGCCATATATACATGAATGATTTTTTATCTTCTTGTATTGTATTTGTTTCAATATCGAATGCCATAGGTATATCTAAATAACACTTGCCGTACTTGTTAGATTTACCAACCAGTTTACTATCACATTTTACGCCGTTGTAATAATGACGATTAGCATCATTATGTTTACGTTTATTTAAACGTGTATTGGTGTAATTATTGACTATATCAACTATTATTTCTTTTGTTATCTCATTTACATGATAACGTGTATAATTATAACATGATTTTGCGTTTAAATTCTTCAAATGTTCCATTATCAATAGCCATTATTACGTCTTTTATAGTCCAGTTGTAGTTTGCCACTTGCCACGGTGACAGTGTGTCTATAAAATCAGTAGCCTTTCTATAAGTTTCAACAGTTGTATTGTATTTATCAGCTATTATTTTATCTTCTTCATAGCGTTTTCTGTCAGTTTCGGCTTTTTGTTGTTCTTTTTTCCATTCTGTATAAACGTCAGCTAGCCTTTTTCGTTCAGTTTCGCTTTTTTCACTTATCTCTATAATTCTATCAATTTCAGCAAGAGTGAACGAACCATTATTACCATGAATTTGTGTATAGTTTGCATCAGTTTTATCAATTTCCAATGAGTAAATTGCATTTCCATATTCTTCTATGATTTTCTCGATTTTATCGACCTTTGATAATACGTCTTGTATTTGTTTGTTCTGTTCTTCTTTATCTGTTTTTAGTTCTTCTCCACTTTCTTTTATTAGTTTTTTAGCTTGTTTTACGGCTCTTCCTTTGGTGTTTTTCCCTTGTGCCATTTTTGATAGTTTGGCTTGTTGTTCTTCAGTGATATTCTTTGTGTTTTTTATTGCCGTATGTCCGGATTTAGTTGTTTTAACTGGTACACCTATTGCGTGTACTTGTGATATAAGTGTTTTGTATTGGCTCGATTCAGTTAGTCCACTTCGTTCAAAATCGGCTATACGTTCATTCAGCTTTTTTATATCTTTACTTAATTGTGTTTGTGCCATTGTACACCATCCTTTCTAATAGATAACGATATTTTATCATTGATTATGTGTGGTTACAAGTAGTAGTTTGTGTTATTAATACTATATAACGTAGTAATTAATACTACGTGTTGTGGTATGTTAATGGGTGTTAGGTAGATTCAAGAACGCCATACCATGACAACAATATATGTTTTGAGTGATAGATATCATAAAAAATATACGTGTTGGCGTGGCGTGGCGTTCTTATATATCCC
>JAZLIT010000132.1:0-5367 GCA_045617525.1 Solibacillus sp.
TACGTCCCCAGTAGGATTCGAACCTACGACCGACGCCTTAGAAGGGCGTTGCTCTATCCAGCTGAGCTATGGAGACAATTTCTTACCATTAATCTAATAGTAAAGACAATATTTATTATATGTGGATATGAACATAAAGTCAATAGGTTTTTTATAGTTAAATTACTATATCAGCATATTTTTTATAAATCATTTGATAGGTTAAATAGGCGTTGCTCCAATAAATTATTATTTTCGTCATAACATTCCACAATATATCCATCTTCTACAAGCTCCAGTAACACGAAACTCTTTTCCTTACGTCCTCTTGGCGCAGTCAGACTACCAGGATTTATAAATAAAGTCTCTCCCACTAATTCCGCACCTAGTAAATGTGAATGGCCAAAACATACAACATTCGCCCTCACTTCTTGTGCACGATAGCTTAATGGTAAAATAGAGGATTTCACATTGAATAAATGGCCATGCGTCACATAAAAACGCGACTCACCAACAGTAAATACAATTTCATCTAAAAATCGCTTATCTGTGTCACAATTACCTTTCACACGTTCAAAATTTTGAAGCTCGTCCACATCAAATAAAAGCTCACTATCACCACAATGAACAAACGCTGCAGCATTTGGATAATACCCTTTTACCTTTTCAATAATCTGATGATCACCATGTGTATCACTCATAATTAAAACTTTCACTCTCACCATTCCTTCCACCATCGTCTCTTTCGTAAAAGAAAAGCACCGCTCACTCGCGATGCTCCAAAAAATTTATCTAATAATTGTTGGTAACGTATCCGCTAACTTTCGAATCGCATTACCACGATGCGAAATCGCACCCTTCTCTTCAGGAGAAAGCTCTGCCATTACACGATCTAACGAAGGTACAAAGAAAATCGGGTCATAGCCAAAGCCATTTGAGCCACGTTTTTCATGGGCAATAACACCCTCACATGTCCCAAATACAGTTGTCGTTTCAAAATTAGGACCAGCAATTGCAAGTGCACAACAAAAACGTGCTGTACGCTTCTCATCCGCCACACCTTGAAGATTTGCTAATAATTTCACCATGTTTGCCTCATCATCATGATCGCCAGCATAACGAGCCGAGTAAACGCCAGGAGCGCCACCCAAAGCATCTACTGCTAGACCACTATCGTCCGCAATAACAATTGTATTTAACGCTTTCGCAAGTGTTTCTGCTTTTAAAATCGCATTTTCTTCAAATGTTGTACCGGTTTCTTCGATTTCCATATCTGGTGCCACATCAAACATCGTGACAACCTCATAGCCTAATGGGCCAAAAAGCGCTTCGAAATCCTTTGCCTTGCCTTTATTTTTCGTGGCAATGACCACTTGTTTCATTACGCTTCCACCTTTCCAATCAGGCCAGCTAATTCACCAAGTGCTTCTTTTTGAATTTCGATTAATTGTTGAACGCCGTGCTCACCTAGTGCAAGTAATTCATTTAATTCTGCACGTGAGAATGTCGCTTCTTCACCTGTTCCTTGAAGCTCTACATAACGACCAGCACCAGTCATAACGATGTTCATATCAACCGCAGCATCCACGTCTTCTACATAATTTAAATCTAATACTGCCCCGATATCCTCAACCATACCTACACTTGTAGCGGCTAAATAATCAACGATTGGGAATGTTGCAAACGGCTTCTCTTCGCCAAGTTTCGCAATTGCTTGTGTCATTGCCACAAACGCACCTGTAATTGAAGCTGTACGTGTACCACCATCTGCTTGAATAACATCACAGTCAACCCAAATTGTTTTTTCGCCTAAAGCATCTAAATCAACTACTGCACGTAATGCACGGCCGATTAGACGTTGAATTTCCATCGTACGTCCTCCAACCTTGCCCGCAGATGATTCACGACGTGTGCGTTGCGCTGTAGCTCGAGGAAGCATTGAATATTCAGCCGTAATCCAACCTTTACCTTGTCCACGCAAAAAACCGGGTACTTTATCTTCAATTGTCGCAGTACAAATTACCTTTGTATTACCTACCGTGATTAAAACTGAACCTTCTGGGTGCATTAAATAATTATTTTCAATTTGAACTGGACGTAATTCATTCACAGCTCGATTATCATGTCTTGTCATTTTTCCATTTCCTCCATTAGCCCACTCTTTAGGGCATAAACTTAATTGATCATTCAAACCAATGTGCAATCTCAATTCACTGCACATTTAGATGCGAATTTATCTTATCATAATTATTCATTCGAAAAAAGGTTCTGCATTTTGTTTTCATTCTCGACCCCATGATTATAAGCATCTGCACCTGGTTCCGAGAGGAGTATATAAAAAAGACCCCTTGGATGGAGTCTCTTCATGTGAAATTTCGACATTTTGCAAAAATATGAAATTTATATTCCATATCTGAGAAGGAAAAAACTACATACCCAAAGGAAAATCGCTATTTGCGTGATTAGGTACATTGAAAGTTCAAATGGTGTTAACTTCCTTTCTCGCTTAACTTTCTTTAACTGTCTAACATAAAAGAAAGAGCATAAAAGTAGTACCGCTACCGAAAGACCATATATGTTTTCTAATACACTTATCAAAACAATATCCTCCTCAATGAATTTCAATAGTGCTCAATTTTACTACTTATTCTAATTATATACTAATTACCATATAAAGAAATTTCGAGTAAAAAAGAATCCTCACGAAAACAGCTAAAAGAAAAAAAGCATAGCTAAATCGCTATGCTTAAAAGGTTACTCGTTCTACTTTAATAGCTTCTAATTGTAGCCAGCGCTCCGCAATGGATTTAAAAATCGGAACAGAACCTGACGCGAAAAATTGATGTTTCGGGGCACGATCTTCAACTCTTAACTGATTATTAAAGTGTAAAATCGCCTCAACATCCTTTGCCGTTTCTTCAGCAGAGGATAATACATTAACTTCGTGACCTACTGCTGCTTCAATTTGTTTTTGAAGGATTGGATAATGTGTACAGCCTAAAATAACTGTATCAAATCGCTTACCATCTAGCTCTTTCAAACCCTCTTTAACAAGTTCATAAGAAAACGCCCCTTCATACTCCCCACTTTCAACTAGCGGGACAAATGTAGGGCAGGCAAGTGGATAAATTTTCGCCTTTGTACTTAATGATTTTAGCGCCATTTCATAAGCACCACTTTTTACAGTGCCTTCTGTAGCTAATACAACAATTTCACTGCGCCTTGTCTTTTTCGTCGCTGCACGTGCACCAGCATTGATAACGCCAAGTACAGGAAAAGGCATATGCTTTTGGAGACTGTCAAGTGCCACAGCTGTAGCTGTATTACATGCTATAACGAGCATCTTCACATTCATCTTCTCTAGCTTTTGCGCCATTTGCCATGTAAAATTTCTTACTTCTTTATTTTGTCTAGGACCATATGGACAACGCGCTGTGTCCCCTATGTAGATAATTTCTTCGTTAGGTAATAGCTCCATTATTGCTTTTGCTACTGTTAATCCGCCAACGCCGGAATCGATTACGCCAATCGGTGCGTTCACTGGTACCGCCTCAATCCTTATTTCATTAGTTCGTGTAATTTTTGTAAATTGCTAAGTAACACAGCTTTTTCATTGTCACTATATTCAACAACAACATCTCGTAAGTACTCTTGTCGTTTTACAATTACTTCTTGAATGATTCGTTCGCCCTCTGGCAATAAATGAATCCGTACGACACGACGGTCCTGTTCATCACGTACTCGAAGTACAAGCTCGTTTTTCTCCATACGATCCACTAAATCTGTTGTAGTACTAAACGCTAAATACATTCTTGTTGATAAATCCCCAATTGTCATATCGCCAGACTCGTGAAGCCACTGAAGTGCAACAAATTGAGGAGGTGTAATTGTGTAATTACTTAAAATTTCACGACCTTTTTGTTTGATTAAGTGTGAAATATAGCGTAGTTCTTTTTCTAATAATGCAACTGAATCCAAGTTGTTATTTTCATTCATTAAGCAATTCACTCCTCTGATACATTCATATTCTTATTTTGAGGTTTTTTGAATGAAATAGCAAGCTTACTTTCAGCTAAAGCGTTAGTTGTTTCAAGCGTAAAAGCTCAAGCAATGCCTGTGTTCTACTCGATACACCTAACTTTTGAATTGTATTCGATATATGATTACGCACCGTTTTCTCGCTAATTTGTAATTTTTCTGCAATCTCTCGCGTAGAATAATCTTGAATGAGTAATTCAAATATTTCACGTTCTCGTTTGGTTAGTAACGAGTGGTGCCTTGATTTTTCCAATTTAACCCCTCCTTTTACACCTCTTCTATGTAACGTATGACACGAAGTGAGGGTCGGTGAGGGCATTCACCCTATTTCCCGAGCAATATTTTTTTCTCATCCTCTGTATATGGGACACTTTTTCCTGTGTGACGATTAATTTGGACAAGTGTGCCACGACCGGTAAACACAGGTTGACCCTTATCATCTTTTCCTAAATAATGAATATCAATTGAGCTCGAGCCGATCGATGCCGTTTTTACATAAATCTTTATTGTTTGATCAAAGAACACTTGCTGTAAAAAATTGCATTGTAAATCCGCTACAACCGGAATATTTTCTACTGAACTGGATAACTTCGCTTCCATTAGACCCGTCGCTTTCAAATATTCAATTCGAGCTAATTCGAAATATGTAAATGGAACCGTATTATTTAAATGACCATACATATCCGTTTCTGAGAAGCGTACTTTTACCTCCACAGAAAATTTAAATTCATTAGCCCATACCTCTGGATTTTCAATATATTTTACACGCATTCCATTTCCCCCTCAAGCTTTTTTTGAACTCATCATTACAGAATGAATACCCATTCATTATAGCACAATTATTTTCCATTTATTATAATTTTCGGTTAATAAAATTACAACCAAAAAAGCGTTACTCATTTTCTCAAATGAATAACGCTTTTATATTTTTAACTACTAGTCTACCATGTGGTCAGAACCGAAGAAGTTCTTGAACATTTGAACTGTTGTTGCACGGTTAAGTGCTGCGATAGAAGTTGTTAAAGGAATACCTTTTGGACAAGCAGCTACACAGTTTTGTGAGTTACCACAGTTCGCAAGACCACCGTCGCCCATAATTGCAGCTAAACGCTCATCTTTATTCATAGCACCTGTTGGATGCGTGTTGAATAGACGTACTTGTGATAATGGTGCTGGTCCCATGAATGAAGCTGATTCAGACACGTTTGGACATGCTTCCATACATACACCACAAGTCATACATTTAGATAATTCATAAGCCCATTGGCGTTTGCGTTCTGGCATACGTGGACCTTCGCCTAAATCATAAGTACCATCAAGTGGAACCCATGCTTTAACTTTCTTAAGTGC
>JAZLIT010000133.1:0-2054 GCA_045617525.1 Solibacillus sp.
ACTTGGAGTACAAAGCGAAAACTCCTCTCGTGGTTTGTCTCGACAACAATTACGATACGTGAGTTTTCGCTTTTATTCTATACTTAACTGTAAAATTATTGATTTTTTATAAGGTCAACCCCAAGTTATGGTGTTGAACCAATAAAAAACAAATATGGTATTATTGTTGTATCTAATAATGTTAAATGAGGTGAAAGTGTTGAAAAAATACCTTTTCATAAGTATTTTATTTGGGGCGTTAGTTTTATCAGGTTGTACTAATAATGATGCCTATAGCAAAGAAATTACAGAAGATGTATCACCAATATTTTTAAAGTTAACACAAGAGCAAAAAGAAGATTATTATCAAAAATATGTAGCTGTCATAGAAGATATTAACGAAGAACATAACGCAGACCTCAAGTTAGAACCATTTACTACATTTTCTGATGAAGATTGGGTTGAAGTTGACACATTTAAAAAACGTGTAAAAGAGCGAATTGATGTATCCATTGCTGTTTCAAAAAATAAAGAACGCTATCATCCAGCTGGTAATAAAGAGGTAATTAATTCTGGTGTTGTAACTGAGCCTGAGCCTATTCAAGGTGCTTCAGAGTCTTACTATGGTGAGTGGATTATTAATAAAGTTCAAGCTTATGGAGTAGGCACATATAGTGTTGAAGATGCAGAAAGTTTATTAGGGGAAACTTTAATCTTTACGGCTGACAAAGCAAGTTATTTTGGAGAACGACCCTCAGATATAGAAAAGGTGGCTACTAATCCTATTTATACCGAAACGATTATTTCAGAAAGTGATTTCGAAGTAAATTATCGTATCCCTTTTAATCTTTTAGGAATTAAAGTACCTATTACAGAAATTAATGTTTCAGATTCAAATGGCCCTGTTTCTACATTCTTAATAAAAGATGATAATACATTAATTATAGCCGGTGGTGGCACATATTTTGAGCTTATTAGAAAAGTCTCAAAAAATATGTAGATACTGAGAACAAAACTATTAAAATAGATCAGGTAGAACTGCTTTTCTCAACAGATGAAAAGAGACTCAATGAGCTGTTAGGAAAGGTCTTCCTCTTGACTGGTTTCTTTGGGTACAGGACCATCGATGAATGGATACCGTATTGAGAAGTACTTAACTTTTTTGTGTCCAAGATATTGACTTAAATCCAAACTTGTAGTGCAATAAGGATTTATAAAGTATACAAAATCATATAAAATAACGTTCCCAAATGCAAGTTGAACTGCGCCCCAATTATTAGACACAATCTAACAATTGGAGGTGCATTTTTATGGCTAAATTTAGTGCTGAAGAAAAATTAGCAGCTGTTCAAAGGTATTTAAATGGAAAAGAGAGTGCCAGAGCTGTAGCAGCAGAAATAGGTATTTCACATCGCTACTTATTAACTTGGGTGAAACAATATGAACATAACGGTGTAGAGGCCTTTGTAAAGCGGTATACAAATTACACGAAGCAGTTTAAACTAGACGTACTAAACTACATGACTGAACACGGTACGTCCTTATACGAAACCGCCGCTATTTTTAAAATTGCGGCTGCTTCATCCATACAGAATTGAAAAAAACAGTTCGAAACACAAGGAAAGGATGCCCTTCAGCCAAAGAAAAAGGGGCGTCTATCCATGAAAAAGAAACCGCTAATCAACCTAAGAAATTACCAGTAGAAGGCTCTACAGAAGCACTACAAGCGCGTATTAATCAGCTTGAAATGGAAAATGAGTACTTAAAAAAGTTGAATGCCTTAGTTCAAAACAAGGACAAATCACTAAAGAAGACAAAGTAAAGGTCATCTTTGGATTAAGGCATAAATACTCGGTGAAGGCGCTTGTGGCATTCGCAGACATTCCACGTAGCACGTATTATGACATCGTCAAGAAGATGGATCGACCTGATTTAGATGCCGATTTAAAGGCGGAAATTCAAGCTATTTATGATGAACATGAGGGCCGCTATGGTTATCGTCGTATTAAAGACGAGCTATCTAACCGAGGAAAAGAAGTCAACCATAAGAAAATTCAACGTCTCATGAAAGAATT
>JAZLIT010000134.1:0-7315 GCA_045617525.1 Solibacillus sp.
AAACAAAAGAGGCAGGTTGGTGAAAGAAGGAATTTGGTCCGTAGTCCAAAATTTAAGTAAAAAGGGGAAAATAGAATGAACGTGTATTGTAAAGGAATTATAAATCAGATGGATATGGCAATTGATTCAGTAGTCAAGCTGATAAATATGTTAAACGAGGAAGACTTAAACATAAAACCTACGGAAGATAAATGGTCAATTGGTGAACTGCTCGTGCATATGTCAGTTATATGTAAAGCCGATTTCCTAATTGGGTTGGGGGCATCGGAGGAGGAACTGGACCGTTATTACGAAGAGTCAGAACCAAAGGCGAACCTGAAGTCCATAACTTCAGCACTGATAGACAATTACACTTTTTTCAGAGAGGGTGTAGCCGAACTCGAAGAGGCAGAGTTATTGAGAAAAACTACTTCCTTCTTTGGGGCAGTCCATTCACGTTACGAGTGGCTGTTGGATACTCAGGCACATTTTTACCATCACCGAGGTCAACTGCACGCCATGATTGTTCACATTCTTAAACGGAAACCAAACGTACAACTATTTGAATGATATACCGTAATTCTAAGACGGTGCAGCAGTCCTGTTATAATTAGGTTAGTTAAATATTGCATCAAAAAACGCTCAGAAATCCTAGCGTTTTACTTGCTGTTTATATTGCTAATTTGCAGGTGAAGTATATGCTAATTAAAATGTTATTAGCATTTTTCTCCCCATTTCGAGCGTTTTTATTATGAATTGGTTTTATTGCCGTATTTATCGATGTACCCGATAATTACGCAACGATAGCAGTACTAGGAACACGAACATTCATGTGCCTAGTCTATTTAATCGATACGAGATAGTAAGTCTACTATAAAAAATAGCACTAAAAATAGGGTAATACCGCCAAATTCCTTCAAGCTTAATCCCTCTATATGCGTAAGCTCTTTATGCCCGTTGTAAAAGGCATGAGGAGCAGGTTCCATAGAGTTGTTTTTATATTGCTCTTCTTCAAGACGAATTCTAAGGTGCTCGGGCGTTTTGTTGTGCGTTGTCATTCAACCACCTCCTAGAAATACTTACATGTAACTAATTTATTCGGTATATGTAAAGAATCTCCTCTATATAAGTAAAAATTAAGTTTAGGAAATAAAATTGCTTTTATAAAGTCAAAGATGCTTCTTAATTAGGTGTAGCACAAGAAACCTAATAATGACCATTTTCGTCAAAAAATGAAAGGAGATGAATGTATGGGCTTTTGGTATTTTTTATTGCTTTTTATCGGGTTGCTTTTAATTGGGAAAACATTCTTTTTTTCAAGTGTTACCTCGAAACGTAAGAGGGCAAGTTTAGGACTTATCGGTGTATCATGTATTGTTTTTGCACTCTTCATGTTTTCTCCAGGTAGCGATGAAATTATTGCGGATTTATTAAATTGGGATTGAAGAGGTAGTTTGAATTTCCTTATTATATAGGAGTCTTCGCTTTTCTGAAAAACGAATTGTATAGGCTGTGTGGGAAATGTACTCAAGTAAAGATGGGGGTAACAATATTGAATAAAAAGATTTATTCATTCTTATCTGTATTATGTCTAATAGTAATGGTTTCCCCTTTTGTAGCAGGAGATGAATACTTTGATTTCATTTTTGGGATAAGTATTTATTTGCCTATTATTTTGGGCGTACTTGGAGTGTTCTTCGGTATAATTGGAGTTAAAGGGCTTTTAAGAATTTGTATGGTCGTAGCAAATTTATATGTTCTGGTCTTTTATGCCCTGGCAATATTTGCTGGAATCTATGGATTTCAACAACCATAAATAGATTTGATCAATCATCGTTTCAAAACAGTTGGTTGAAGTTATTGTACTAATAGTCGAGGTGGGTTGGAAAAGAATAGTTAGTTCTATATAGAAGTGAGAGAATGTAATATTAATCGTGGAAATTATATAAATGGTAGGTAATTGGTTGTATGGGGGAAAAGAATATGGAATCTAAGTTAATTATCATACGAGGAAACTCTGGGAGTGGAAAAACTACTACTGCGAAAAATCTTCAAGATCATTTAGGGCGTGGAACGTTGTTGGTATCTCAGGATACAGTTCGTCGTGATATGTTAAAGGTCCAAGATAGGGAAGGAAACCTTTCAATTGATTTAATTCGCCAAATTGCAGAATACGGTAAATATAAATGTGAATTTGTTATTGTAGAAGGAATCTTGAATAAAAATCGTTATGGAGAGATGTTGAAAAATTTAATCCAGTTCTATAACAAAAAAGCATATACATATTATTTTGAATTATCCTTTGAGGAAACTGTCAAACGTCACAACTCTCGTCCGAAAAAGTTTGAATTTGGAGAAGACTCTTTACGTGCCTGGTGGAAGCCAAACGAATATCTTGGCGTTGATGGAGAAACAAAATTGACTAATGAGATGTCACAGAGCGATGTAGTTGAACTGATTTTAAGTCAACTAAAAAACTAATTATTTCAATTGGCTTTTCAACTACGAGTGCGTTTCTACAATAAGTAGAGACGCTTTCTCACTAACGACACAGATTAGTTGAACAAAGGTATATAAATAAGCGCTATAGTTTTCATCCTATATTTGTGGGGTGAAAAACTGGTTTTCTGTCTGTAGTCAAGAAGGGGAAATACATCAATGCTACGTCTTTATTTGGTCGAGAGCCTACTCAAATCAGTTCTCGGGAAGTATATTTTTTCTCAAAATTATAAAGAATTAGTCTTTGATGGTTGGGGATATTTGGCGTTTGGAATTTCAAATATGTATGCTACAATGTGTCTTTGAAAGGGAGACATCATGAAAAGAACAGCATATTTTGATAACGCAAAAGCCATATTAATTTATTTAGTTGTATTAGGCCATTTACTTTCGGGCTACTTAAAAGTAAATCAGAATTTAGATACTTTATATCTAGTGATTTATTTATTTCATATGCCGGCATTTATTTTAATATCCGGTCATTTTTCTAGAAAGATTAAAACTCTGGGAGATATAAAAAAATTAGGCAAGACATTGTTGCTACCGTATATTATTTTCCAAGTATTATACAGCCTTTACTATAAGAACATTTTTGGTGATGGTGTAGAAATCGAGTTTTTTGAACCGCGCTATGCCTTATGGTTTTTATTGAGTATGATTATGTGGAAAATTATGCTTTTAGCTTTTAGTGGCCATAAAGGGCTGATTTTAGTATCCGTAGTTGTATCATTACTAGTAGGTTATATAAGTGACGTGAATGAGTGGCTATCCCTATCGAGAACATTTTTCTTCTTCCCATTCTTTTTAATGGGTTATTACTTGGATCGCGGAAATTTTGCGAAGATGAAAAATAAATGGAATGTACGTGTTGCGAGTACTTTAGCTGTTGCACTTGTGTTATTTGTATATCTATATGGAGATGTGCATTGGCAAGAATGGTTCTTAGGACGAGTACCGTATGAAGCTATTCGCTATGGGATATTACAATCAAGTGTATTAAGCAGGCTACTTATATATGCACTAATGATGGTCGGTACGTATATATTTTTAACGCTCGTTCCTGAGGGGAAACGATGGTATACCAATATTGGTGGTAAAACATTATGTGTATATTTATTACACTTATTTATCGTCAGAGCTTTTAAAGAAACAGAAATTTATGCGTGGATAGAAGATACAGGTAATTATATCGCATTGTTCGCGATTGCCTTTTTCATTGTCTATCTATTATCACGTAATTGGGTGTGGAGAGTAACAGCGCCATTAATTACGGTAAATAAGAAATAGTTTTTATGTGAAAGAATCTAGAGAAATAAAATATTATAGGGAATATATACCGAAATTACTTGAAGTCATTTGTATAAGGGGAGCATCAGAAATATGCAGTGTTCCAAATACCACTAAAGCATCGCTATGACTGACATTTGAAGAAAATGCATAAATAAACAATGTTCTAACAAAAAGCTACAAACGCTGTAATATCAACGTTTGTAGCTCTTTTTGATGTATCCAAACTTTCATTTTGGAACGTTTATTGCTATTTATTATTCAAGAATAGATATTACAGTAATACTTCAGACAATTAATACAAAATTACTTGTTTTTTAAAGCACATTTGAAGCCAACAGTTATCCAAAGTAATTCTAAAAACACCTAACAACAAGAGATATACTCACTATCCCCCAAGCAAAAGTACCACATATCCACCAAATTACAGATTTAGCTTTTGATAAATTTCCCTCTGATTCCGGATTTGCTTTTATAAAAGCGACTTTACTCTCCATACTTTTTTTCATAGAGAAGATAACAACAAATCCAATTATTATGAAACCGATAGTTATCCAAAGTAATAGGTCCATTTTCCACCCCCCTTTTTAATTGAGTTTTCCGGCAATTTATTGTAGTAATTAGATTCGACAAAGATAACAACAAACCTTGTGTTAATTCAGATTCGTTTTAGTATATAAAATACCCTGTGAAAATAATAATTAATCCGTACTAAAATGCTAAAACTTAAAGTTCCCAAAGCGGTGTTTTGGAACATCCTGAAACCACAGTTACAATATAGCCTAGAAAGTTTAAGCATTATCGGATTTTAATGCTATAGTATCGCATTGCTGTCGGAACACCTTCCATGTCCAATACGCCATTCATGATTAAGCGTATGACGCGATACTGGATAAATTGGTCGCCAATATATTGATTCAAATGACCAATTACTTCGCCAATGATTCTAGCTGATTTTATAAAGTCATTGTGCTTTTTCTTCTGATGGAAATTCTTCACTGTATTGATGATGTACTCATCGTAGTAGTTTTCTGGAACACTGCTGATTTTATTATTTTCCCAGATTCGTAAAACTTCTTTCTCGTTACATAGCTGCACCCATTGCTGTTCAAATGCTTTACGTTCCGTTTGTGTTAGTGCATGAGCATTTTTCTCGTCATAAATTTGTTTTAATTGGTCAGATGAAAGTTCTCCCATATGTAGTGGTGTAAAATCGATTTCAGGTCTATCAAAATGAGTTTTATATGCCTCATTTATATTCATCATCTCGATATTGTTACTTTTCTCTTTTAATAAATAGAGAACAAATCGTAAACCTGTTTGTTCATGTGCATTTTCTCCAGCCCAAATTACAATCCGGTGGTGATTTGGAATTTGTTCAATATTTAATATAGTTTGTTGAAAGCTCTTTTCATAAGTAAATAGCTCTTCATCATCCATGTTTATATGTGTTCTTAACCAGTCATACCGATTATTAATCCCTTGTGCGTCATGTAAGTTCAAAATCGGACCTATTGAAAATAAATCGGAAAAGTTAATAATGTTTTCTTGTTGAATTAAACCGGACTCTTTTAAAGCGATTTTTAAACTACCAGTAGGTGAATCGCCAAATACAATATGCGTCGTGTGTAATTGTGTTTGATCGACACTAGCTTGATTTTTTTTATACGCCAACAGGTCGTTATATGTATTTTTAATATCTAAAAAGAATTGTTGCTCTGAATAGCCTTTTCTCTCTTCAACAATTTGCATACGCAAAAAGATTTGAAGTAATAATGATTTTAATTCTTTTTCATCCAAATGATTAATCGTACCTTTTATTTCATTAGACAATTTACTAACCTCCCTTTTAGAATATTTTACCACAACATACTTTCCGGGAGGATGCTATTTATTACTCATTAAATCGTTCTTTTCTTATACCATTCAAAACCATGACTTAACTTACATGTATTTATGATATTCAATGCATACTAACGGTAAATAGTGATTTGAAGGAGTATTCATGAAACGAAAGATGCTAAGCACACTTATCATTTTTATTCTAATCTGTACGAGTCTTGTATTTGCAATGTCTATATCTCCAATAAAAGAGCTTGATCATATTTCAATAAATTCAAAAAAGAAACCCATTATTTTAATTGTTGTAGATTCATTAATGAGTGAACCATTACAAAAAGTAGTTAAAGAAGGAAAAGCACCAGCCTTCGAATTTTTGATTAACAATGGACATTTTAATCAGGAAATGATTAGTTCTTATCCGACGATGTCTGTCACCATTGATAGTACATTACTAACTGGTACGTATCCAGATCAGCATAAAGTGCCGGGATTAATTTGGTTTAAGGAAGATGAGAATCGGATGATTAGTTATGGGAGTGGAATTAGAGAAATATGGAATAATGGGGTGGGGGATGTTGTAAAAGACAGTGTAGTTCATCTCAATAAAAGCCATTTAAGTAAAGAGGTCCAAACGATTCATGAGGAGCTAGCGAGTCGTAAGCTTCAATCTGCTTCAATTAATGGGCTTTTATACCGTGGAAGTTTTGATCATCAACTAAACGTCCCTAAACTTATTTCAATGACCAATCTTTTACCAAAAGAAATTGCAATAAAAGGGCCAACATTGTTTTCGCTAGGTACGTTATCTCAATATAACCGAGCAAATAATCGTCATAAATTTGTATGGGACCGTATGGGAATAAACAATGATTTTACAGCAAATGAAATAAAATACTTAATTGAACAAAAGAAGTTACCACCCTTTACACTTGCATATTTTCCAGATCCAGATGCTCTCATACACAAACATGGCCCGGATAATTTAAAGGGAATTGAAAAAGCAGATCAGGCACTACAAGATATATTAAATAGCTATTCAACTTGGGAAGAAGCAATTCAAGAGGTAACGTGGATTATACTAGGGGATAGCGGCCAATCATCCATAAATGAAGCTAAAGAAACTTCATTAATTGATTTAAATAAATCATTGAAGAATTATACTTTTTGGGATGGAAAAGAAAAGCTTGGCCAACTCGCGATTGCCATTAATGAGCGAATGGCCTACATTTACGTAAACGATCAAAACGTTGAGTTATCAGAAATTGTGAATATTTTAAAACAGGACGAGCGTATTGGCTTTATCGCCTGGAAAGATGACCAAACAAACCATGTTGTAAGCCCTCTAAGTGATGATGAATTAACATTCTCACCAAAGGGTGCATATATCGATGACTATAAACAATCGTGGCAGCTTGATGGAAATACGTCTATCTTAGATTTGAAGGTTACGAATGAAGGACGTATTCAGTATCAAGATTATCCCGATGCCCTTGCAAGACTACATGGAGCGCTTCATGCACAAGAAGGGAATGTCATTATTGTGGATGCCAAGCCTTCTTATGAGTTCATTGAAGAACATAGTCACGACCATGCAGGAGGTGGTGCGCATGGTTCTCTTCATAAAGTAGATTCGGTTGTTCCGATGATTGTTACGGGAACGAATGAACTTCCTGAATATAACCGACTTGTTGATGTAAAGAAATGGATT
>JAZLIT010000135.1:0-32876 GCA_045617525.1 Solibacillus sp.
GTAAAAAAGTTGATGAAATTGCCGCTAAAATTTGGCTGTCACAAGGTGAAGAAACACTTAAAAAACTGACAAAATGGCATTTCGCTAACACTGAAAAAGCACGTACTTTAGTGTTAAAAAAATGAATTTAAAATAAAAAAAAGTCTGTCTCATAAGTTTTAAAAACCCATGAGACAAACTTTTTTTATCTATCAAACATGTAAATTGCCTCTAGAAGCTCAAGTCTTTCGATTCATCATGAAAGACCATATCGTTACTAATATCACGGTATATCCCATGCAGTGCAACTAGCTGCCCATCCTCATCATAAATAGGCGTTGCAAACTCCTCTAACCATATATAATGCCCATCTTTATGGAGAATACGATATTTCAACGCTTCATCAAAATCCACACTTCCCTCCACCTTTTGGAGAAATAAAGGTAAATCATCTGGATGAACGATTGAATAAATATGATCAGGGTTTTCAATATGTTCTTTATATGCACCTTCACCTAAAATACGATCTACACTTTCACTTAAATAGTCATATTTTTTATACGGCACCATTTGATAGCTATAAATGACATCCTTAGAAGATTCAACCGCTTTTACGATTGGTTCAACTAGTTTCAATCGATTTTCAAGCTTTTTCATTTTAGCACCCATATATAATACGACTAAACTCATACCCAAAATAACGATAAAAGTATAATATAATTTCACAATTCAACACCTCTTATACTACTATAAAATTTTTTTGAAATAGTTTATTTATTAATTATAATTATACACTTTTCTTTTCTTCTTTTGTAGTAAACATTGCTGACAAACATTCACTGAACGGAAAAATAAGTACTTTTCATATATTTTATATTTTAAACATAACTAAAACTTATATCAGAAAAACATTTAACTTTCATTCTCTTCTCCTATATGTGTTTTTGGAATAATAAAAAAACCATTTAGCATATAGCCAAATGGTTTTCAAATACGAATCTAAGTTAGTCGTTTGCAACATGAACTTTTAATAATTTCCCTTTTACAGGTGTTGTTCGCATCGCTTTTAATACAAGATCCCCTTTGCCATTTAAAATTTCAATAAAAGACGATGTATCAATAATTGTAATAATACCGATATCATCTGCTGTCATACCTGGAATTTTACATAGTGTTCCCACAAAATCTACCGCGCGTAGTTTTTTCTTCTTACCACCATTGAAATACAAACGTGTAATACCTTCATTCACTGCTTCTAGCTTCATTTTTTTTCGCTTTGGTGCAGCATCCATTTTTTCATCAAATGCACGCTCATTCGCTAGCACAGCACCCGAAGTTGGACGATGTGTTTCTTTTAATGAAAACCCGATATATTCTTCTACGCCCGCTAAAAAGTCCTGTTCAAATGGTGTCACAAATGTAAATGCTTTCCCTTGTAATCCCGCACGTCCTGTACGACCTGTACGGTGCACATACGCTTCTTTTTCTAGAGGTAAATCAAAGTTAAAGACATGTGTAATATTCTCAATATCAATCCCACGTGCTGCAACATCCGTCGCCACTAAATATCGGAATTCGCCACGTTTAAAATCGTTCATAACAAGTAAACGAGTCGATTGCTCCATACCACCATGCAATTTATCTACACTGTATTCAAGTTCGTATAGCGCATCATGCACAGCATCTACACGATCCTTTGTACGACAGAAAATAATACAGCTATCTGGATTTTCAACAACTACTAAATCTTGTAATAACTGTTGCTTTCCTTCATCTTTAACCGTTATTTTAAAATGCTCTATTGTCGCAGTTGTTTCGCCTTCAGGTACAACTTCAATATGTGTCGCATTTATTGTATGCTTATCTGCTAATTCAAGGACGCGTTTAGGCATTGTTGCAGAGAATAGCATCGTTGCATGCTTATTTTCCACGAATTTTAAAATTTTCTCTACTTCTTCAATAAAGCCCATATTTAACATCTCATCTGCTTCATCGATGACAACTGTATGCAGTTTATCTAACTTTAATGTTCCTCTTGATAAATGATCAAGGACACGCCCTGGCGTACCTACCACAACATGTGTTTTTTGTTTCAGCTCTGTTTGTTGATATTTGAACGGTTGTTTCCCGTATAACGCAACTGCTTTCACACGCTTATAACGTCCAATTACAGTAAATTCCTCTGCAACTTGCACAGCAAGCTCACGTGTCGGTGTTAAAACAAGCACTTGGGGTCTATTTTCTAGCCAGTCAATTTGCTCTACAATTGGAATCGCAAATGCCGCTGTTTTCCCACTACCTGTTTGCGAACGAACAACGCAATCTTTACCTTCCAACGCTTGTGGAATCACCAAACGTTGCACCTCTGTTGGTGTATGATAAGCTAACGCTTCTAAAGCGCGCTCTACTGGTTCACTTAGTTGATACTTTTTAAATGTCATATTTACATCCTACTTTCCTTTTACACTTTATCTACTATACAGTTGTCGTTCGAAAAAAGAAAATGAAAGTCATTTCCACCTCAACTTCACTTGTGTATTCTGGTATAGTTAAGGCGGTGATTCTATGACAATTCATTTTTATAAAACGCCTGAAAACATCCAATCAGGCATAACAATTCGGAATTTTGACCTCGAAGAACAATTTAGTCAAGCATTGCATACTGGGCATAAAGCGTCTGCCATCCTTAACAATCGCAGGAAATTAGCAGATGCACTTGCGCTACCTTTAGCCAAGTTCGTCTTCGCTGAACAAACACATAGCGCGAACTTCCGAAAAATCTCAGCAAAAGATGCAGGTTTGGGGTCTTTAACTATGCAGGACGCAATCTGTGCAACGGATGCAATGTATACGTTTGAACCCAATATCGTTATGACTTCCTTTACCGCAGATTGTGTACCTATAACCTTTTACAGTACCGAAAACAATCTAGTTGGCGCGATTCATTCTGGCTGGGGTGGTACCGTAAAAGAAATTACCTTGAAATTATTTACCCATTTACAAGAAATTGAAAAGATTGATTTATCTAAAGTGCACGTACAAATCGGTATGGCTCTGTCTGCTGAAAAATTTGAGGTTGACCATGATGTGTATGAGAAATTTGCAGTTCTCGAGTATGCGGAGCCTTGGCTATCTTTTAATGAGACAACATCAAAATACCATATTGATAATCAGCTTGTTGTCCAAAAACAATGTGAGCTTGCTGGTATACCTATTTCGAATATTTCAATTGATCGTACATGTACGTTTTTACATCTACTCGGCTTCTCCTATCGTGAACAGCGTGATTGTGGGCGACATGTAAGCTTTATCGTAAGAAAGGAGGCCAACTAAATGAATTGGTGGCAGCAAATTGAAGAATACATTCCTATTAATGAACAAGAAGAAAAGGATAAGCAGGTGATACTTCGTTGTATCGAAATGTTTCCAGATGTTTTGACACGCACAAATTCTATTTGCCATATGACGGTTTCTGCTTTTGCAGTAAATGATACACAAACACAAGTATTAATGGCCCATCATAATATTTATAATTCTTGGGGCTGGATGGGCGGTCATGCAGATGGCGACAGTAATTTTTTACAAGTGGCCCTGCGCGAACTTGCTGAGGAATCAGGTGTGACAACCGCTAAACCGCTTTTGAATTCAATTTTTTCATTAGAAGTACTTCCTGTTCACGGACATGTGAAAAACGGCGCATACGTCTCACCCCATTTGCACTTAAATGTTACATTTGTGTTGGAAGTACCAATGACAGCAAAGCTAACGATTGCCGAATCAGAAAACAGTAATGTCGGTTGGCTCCCAATTACCGAGCTCTCCAATTATTGCGAAGAGGCGCATATGCTTCCTATTTACGAAAAAATAATAAAGAAATTAATTCCTACAACGTAAATGAAAAAAGTGTTATTCAATTTCCACCTGAATAACACTTCCCCCCTTTTATTTAAGAATTGTAAGTTTATTTTTCCCATTTTGCTTTGACTCATACAAAGCATTATCCGCCTGTGCAATTAGCCCATTCAAATTCTTGGTAGTTACACGCTCTAAAGAACACACACCCATACTAATTCGCAATTTTATCTCTTCATCATTATAAAGGAACGTTTTAAATGTAAGTGCATCAAATAATTGCTGAAAAACCTGCCCATAATCACCTTTCGCCCTTGCTAAAATAACAAATTCATCTCCACCAAATCTCGCACACATCATATTTTCTTCGATATTTTCACGTAATAAAACGGCAATATTTTTAATCGCCTCATCACCCGCAATATGCCCAATCTGATCGTTTATTTGCTTAAATTCATCTATATCAAAAATCGCGCAATAGAGGCTTTCCTTACGATCAACGGCCTCTTTTACCCATTTTTCCCCTTGGAATTCTAAATACCTACGATTATGAATATTCGTTAGGCCATCAAAATAAATAAGCTCCTGCATATCTTCAAATTTCATCTGTTTTGCCAACTCGACCGTTTTCGTTTGTAATAATTTTCGCTCTGAGTCGTTTAAATACTGAATTAATAATTCCGAGTAGAAATAGGCCTTTTCAAAATCTTGCTTCGTTTTTACTATATTTATTAAATGAAGTAAAATTTGCTTATAATAAGGCGCCTCTTTTGTTTCTACTATTAATAAATAGGCTTTCTCATAATAGTCAAATGCTACGTCTACGTCTAACATAGCTTCAAAATAGCGTCCTTTAATAAACATGGTATACATTCGAACTCGTTGTATTTTCTCGAACCCTTCACCAGCTTCTAGATCTTCTAATAGCTGAGGAATCGCCTTTAAATCTCCCAGTTCAATTAACAACGTTATGTAATTCATTAAATAAGCACAATACCCCATTACTGTAAAAGCGTTGTGATCTTCTTTATAGATTTGTTGTAAATGATTCGAACACCGTAAAGCTTCTTCATTCTTTTTTAAATCTAAATAGATTCTCTGCAAATTTATAAGTAATGAAGAACTAATTTTCACGTCTTCTAGCTCTTCTGCTATAGATATTGCTATTTCAAAATGATATATGGCCGTTTCATAATCTTCAATTGCGCCGCTAACAAAACCAATAAACTTATTCATTTTTAACTTAGCTAAATTGTCTCCGTGCACTTGACAGTAAGCTTTATATTGCTCGAGATAATCAGGAATTTCATGTACTCTCCCTAAGTTCGCTAAATTTTGACAAATACCACTTAAACAATCCATTACATATCCTTCATGCTTACCTTCAGTTTCAAACGCTTCAATTATTTCTAAATAAATCTGTAAAGCTAATTCAAAATTTGACTTTTTTTGTATATCCTTCGCATGTTGTAATTTTTCTATTAATATTTCAACCGTATTCATCTCTATACCTCACATTAATCCTAAAGAACTATATATATTCCATTATCACACGGCTATACTCACAGTTTCAACACTATTTTTTATATTTTTTAAAATTATTAAAATTTTCGAGTAATAATTTTGCGAGAAAATTACCAATATATTCTTCCGTTATATATTTATAACAATTATTTAGGCCTCACTACAATAATAATTGTAATTTACCTATTATTTTTGTATAGTTTTACTGAAATGAGGGATTGTTTTGCAAAGATTAAGTTGGTTAATTAGTTCGGGGCTTGCGATATTTGGCGTCATGATGATTCAATATTTCTATCAATTTAAATCAGAAACAGGGAATTTAGGTGTCGTAGGTTTAGCATTAGCCATTCCATTCGTACTTTTATGCTTGTTTATAACGTTCCGCTACTTTACAGATCTTTCACGCGACGAAGCAACTGATCGTTTAATGCGCGGTATTTACATGCTCGTGGGTGTTGCATTTCTAATTGCGCTGATTTATTTTGCACTTGATTTTAAGGAAGTTACTTTCGCAGAATTAGGTGGTTCCACGACGGATAAAGATTCGCAAGTTTATGGGCTGTTTTGGCTCAATGAACATACGAGTGCGATTTATTTTAACTTTTATACCATTGCCGCATTAATTTCACTAGCCGCAATTACCGGGGCTGTAAACGGTGTATTTAAACCGAAAAAAAACGAGGAAACTGAAGCTTAATTGCTTCTGTTCCTCGTTTTTTTTATTAGCGTACTTCTGCGCCAGCTGCTGCTAGTGCTTTTAATACTTTATTATGTGCTGCCACTACTTCATCATCTGTTAATGTACGTTCTGCATCGAAGTAAGTTAGAGAGAATGCAACTGATTTTTTACCAGGAGTCATTTTCTCACCTTCATATACGTCAAACACTTTTACATCTTTTAGAAGTTTTGAGCCTACACCATTAATGATCGCAACGATTTCGCCAGCTGGAGTTGCACTATCTAACTCTAATGCGATATCACGCGTCATCATTGGGAAACGCGGGACAGCAGTGTAGATTAATGCTTCATTTGTGGCATTTAAAATTGCCATTAAGTTTAATTCTGCTACGTATGTCTCTTTTACGCCCGCTTTTTTCTGCTCCGTTGGGTGAAGCTGACCGATTAAGCCGACTTTTTCGCCATCAAGTAAAATTTCTGCAGTACGTCCTGGGTGCATACCATCGATTATCGCTTTTACATAAGATACACGTGTATCTAAGCCAAGCTTCGCAAATACTGCTTCAAGGATGCCTTTTGCCACGAAGAAATCAACGTTTTTCTTCTCACCTTGCCATGTATTATCGATCCATTTACCTGTTAAAACAAGTGCTAAATGCTCTTCTTCAAACGGAAGTTCTTCAGCTGTTTGACCAAGGAATACTGAACCAATTTCATATAAGGCAACCGAATCAATTGAACGTGCTACGTTATAGCTTGCCGCTTCCACTAGATGCGGGATTAAGCTTTGACGTAATGTAGAACGATCTTCTGACATCGGCATTAATAATTTTGTTGTTTCTTCTGCTTTTAAAGCAAATTTTTGAGAACTTTCCGAAGAAGTTAGTGAATACGTTACGGCCTGGAATAGCCCAGCACCTTCCATCACATTACGTACAACACGACGGCCTGCTTGGTAAGGCGTTAATCCACCTACTTGCTCACCTGATGCTGGTAAGGTCATTGGGATTTCATCATAACCGTACATACGTGCAATTTCTTCCACAATGTCTTCTTCGATTTTAATATCTTGTCGACGTGTTGGAGCGTCAATTACTAACATGCCGTTCACAGCTTCCACATCGAATTTTAAGCGATCTAAAATTGATAGCATCTCTTCAAGAGAAATCTTCATCCCTAAACGACCATTAATGAAGTCAGGTGAAACAACAACGCGAGCTGGTGTTTTATCTAATTCATCAACAAGTACAGTACCTTCTAACACTTCGCCACCTGCAAGCTCTGCAAGTAATTGGGCTGCGCGCTCTGCTGCTAGTAACACACGGTTCGGATCTACACCTTTTTCGAAACGTGCAGAAGAATCCGAGCGTAAGTTTAATTCTTTTGATGTACGACGAACAGAAGAACCTGCAAAATATGCTGCTTCAATAACAACCGTAGTCGTTGAATCAGAAACCTCAGATTTCGCGCCACCCATAACACCTGCAACAGCTTCGGCTTCAACACCGTTTGTGATCACTAAGTTATGTGCAGCTAATGTACGCTCTGCATCATCTAAAGTCGTAATTGTTTCGCCATCACGTGCTAAACGCGTTACGATTTCGCCTGTACCAAGCTTGTCGAAGTCAAATGCGTGTAATGGTTGGCCGTATTCCATTAAGATGTAGTTCGTGATATCGACTACATTATTATGTGGACGTATGCCAGAAGCCATTAATGCATGTTGTAACCATAGTGGAGATTCAGTAACTTTCACATTCTTCACAACTTTCGCTGCGTATAATGGGTTCGCTTCTTTATCTTCTACCGTTACTTTTAATACGTCTGCTGCTTTTTGAGCTGAAGTTGCATATGTGATTTCAGGAAGCTTTACGTCTTGAGAAAGGATTGCTGCTACTTCATAAGCAACACCTAACATTGAAAGCGCGTCCGAACGGTTTGGCGTTAAGCCCAGTTCAAGTACTGTATCACGTAAGCCTAAAACGTCTAACGCATCTGCACCTGGAGTAGCATCTGCTGGTAATACATAAATACCTTCAGCATAAGCTTTTGGTACAACGCGACCTTCTACACCTAGTTCTTGTAATGAACAAATCATCCCGTTCGATTCAACACCACGAAGTTTTGCTTTTTTAATTTTGAATCCACCTGGTAAATGAGCGCCAGGCATTGCAACGATAACATTTTGACCAGCTTCTACGTTTGGCGCACCACATACGATTTGTTGTAGCTCTTCGCCACCTACGTTTACAAGACATACATTTAATTTATCCGCTTCAGGGTGTTTTTCTTTTGATACTACGTGACCTACGACAACATTTGACATGCCTTCGCTACGGTCAATTATTGCATCTACTTCGATTCCTGAACGCGTAATTCTCTCAGCTAATTCCTCAGCTGCTATATTTTCGATATCTACATATTGACCTAACCATTTTAATGATACTAACATAGTTGCTCCCCCTTATACTTCCGAACGGTGGAATTGTGATAAGAAACGCGTGTCATTTGTGTAGAAATGACGAATATCATCCACGCCGTATTTTAACATTGCGATACGCTCAGCACCGATTCCGAATGCAAAGCCTGAAACTTTTTTCGAATCGTATCCTGCCATTTCAAGTACGTTTGGATGGACCATACCCGCACCTAAAATTTCGATCCAGCCTGTTTTCTTACATACGTTACAGCCTTTACCGCCGCATTTATGACAAGAAACATCTACTTCTACTGATGGCTCAGTGAATGGGAAGAATGATGGGCGCAGGCGAATTTCGCGCTCGTCACCGAACATTTTCTTCGCTAATGCATCAAGCGTTCCTTTTAAATCACTCATGCGAATATCTTCGCCAATTACAAGGCCTTCAATTTGCATAAACTGGTGTGAATGCGTTGCGTCATCTGTATCACGACGGAATACTTTACCTGGGCAAATAATGCGAATTGCTTCGCCCTTTTTCGCTTCCATTGTACGCGCTTGTACTGGAGAAGTATGTGTACGTAATAAAATCTCTTCAGAAATATAGAAAGAATCCTGCATATCACGCGCTGGGTGACCTTTTGGTAAGTTTAACGCCTCGAAGTTATAGTAATCTTTCTCTACTTCAGGACCTTCTGCGATTACATAGCCCATTGCTACGAATAAGTCTTCAATCTCTTCAACAACACGTGTTAAAGGATGACGATTACCTGTGCGTACAGTTGCCCCTGGTAACGTTACGTCAATTGATTCATTTTCAAGCTGTGCGTTAATAGCCGCTTCTTCTAAAGCAACAGATTTCGCCTCAAGTACTGCTGTTACGTTTTCACGTACTGTATTCACTAAAGCACCCATTTTTGGACGCTCTTCAGCAGATAATTTACCCATACCCTTTAGTAGATCCGTGATTGGACCTTTTTTCCCTAAGTATGCAACACGAACTTCATTCAGCTCTTTTAAATTGCTAGCTGCTTCAACTTTCGCTAATGCTTCTTGCTCTAATTGTGTTAACTGTTGTTCCATGATTCGATAACCTCCTTAAAATGGTCGTTCTCCAGACATATTTCGCCGAAAAAACAAAAAACCTCGCCCCTAAAAAAGGGACGAGGACGAGTTTCGCGGTACCACCCTAGTTATTGCACAAACTGCTGCAATCACTTCATTTCAAATAACGACTGAACTAGCCGGCAATCCTTTCACAAGTAACTTGCTCCCGGACGCTGCTCGCGGGGTGAACTTCTGTTAAACAGCAATTACATAAGCTTTCAGTCTAGGCTTATGCTTCCTAAAATTGCAGGTGTTTTACATACTCTTCCCGGTCAAAGCATTTCTTTTCAAGTATTTATTTTCTTTCCATATAGTACGCTATTTTACGTGTTGTTTCAAGCATATGCTCGGAATTACTTGGCAAAAGCGTATAATAAAATGCCCGTTGCAACGGCTACGTTTAATGATTCAGCTTGGCCGAAAAGTGGAATAATAACATTTTGATCTGTTTTTGCAAGTAACTGAGGGCTTATGCCACTGCCTTCATTCCCTACTATTAGCGCATATTTATCTGTACGTTCAATTTCTGTATAAGAAACAGATTCTTCAAGTGACGTTCCGTAAACCGGAACACCGTCAGCTTGTAAGCTCTCTACCCATTCATATAGATCTCCACGCACGACTGGAATGTGGAAGTTCGACCCCTGCATTGAACGAACCGTTTTTGGATTATAAGCGTCCGCGCTGCCTTTACCTAAAATTACAGCGTCAATTCCTGCAGCATCTGCTGTACGAATCATTGTACCGATATTACCTGGGTCTTGGACAGCATCTACAAGTAACACTTTACGCCAAGAAGCCATTTCAATTTCCGTATATTCTTTTACTTTACAGTGTGCAAATACACCCTGTGATTTTTCTGTTTCTGCAATTTCCTTCACTACTGCTTCCGGAACATGAATTACTTCAATATCATCAATCGGCCATAGCATCGGTAAATCCACACCATCACAAACAATAATTTGTAAGATTTGCTCTTTATCTTTTAACGCTTCTTCCACTAAATGAAAGCCTTCTACTAAATATTCACCTTGTTTTTCACGTTCTTTTCGAAGCGTCATTAATTTTTTCCAGTTCTTCACTAAAGAGTTTTGAGTTGATTCGATTCGTTTCATGTAATTGCTACCGCCTTTAATTATAGATAGTGTTATTTTAGCTTAAATTGGCTAGGTTGTAAAAAATGAATGTATATTCCGTCGGTATTCGACCATGCTAAATCATAAGGAGGCGATTTTTTGGGATTTCAAATTCGAGAAGCAATCACTGAAAATGTGACAGGGCAAAGTGGCACAGAGTTTACGGATATTATTGAGGATGCGATTGAGCGTGGGGATGAGCATTTATTGCCCGGACTTGGCGTATTCCTTGAAAAATGGTGGCATAGTGTTGGAGCAGATGAACAACAAAACTTTAGTAAAACGCTTGAAAATGCATTTGCAAATCCAACTAAATAACAAGTGACTAATACGATTCAATTTGCGAATCGTATTTTTTTATGAGTTCCTATACAGAAGCACGTACCCTACATTTGATGTATAATTATGGATATTATTTATTTCAGGGGGAGACTATGCGATGCGGAAATGGTTCTTAGTTGGCAGCTCACTTATTATTGTACTACTTATAATTTTATACATATGGCTTGGCGTTAAAATTAATCAAGGGACCGAACCTTTAGCAAACGGACAATATGATTCTTTAATTATACTTGGCGCAAAGGTAAAGCCCGGCGGCATCCCTTCACTTTCACTTAAAAACAGGTTAGATATTTCTGTTGATTACCTTCAGAAATACCCTCATGTAAATGTTATTGTATCAGGGGGAATGGGTCCAGACGAGGATAGAACCGAGGCTTCTGTTATGTTTGATTATTTAGTAGCAAGGGGAATTGAGGCCTCTCGTATTCAGCTTGAAGATGCCTCGACATCAACCTATGAAAATTTAGCATTTTCCATGATGCTTTCTGATCCACCATTACAAACAGCTACGATTGTTTCAAATGACTTTCATTTATATAGAGCAAAATTTTTAGCAAATCTGCTACATTTAGAAGTTGATGTTTTGCCTGCAACTACCCCGTCCGTTGTTGAATTTCAGTCTCGCCTAAGAGAACGGGCAGCCATACTTAAGGCATATTTGCTTCGAAAATAAAAAATAGACTCCACGTCTCCGGAGTCTATTTCTATGTAGTCATGTAATAGATCCATCTTGACCTTATTACATGCTTATTTATTTGAAGTTCGCAATTTAGTCGCAGCGTCTCCCACGAGGTTAAATTCCAATTCTTCTCGCATTGCCAGTCTGCTCTACCTGCTTACTGGCAATGCCTTTTTTAAAAAGATGCAACCCGCATACTTTTCAAACAATTAATTAGCTAATAATGAAACAAGAACAGCCTTTTGAGCATGTAGTCGATTTTCCGCTTGTGCATAAATATGCGAATTTGGTCCATCAATTACAGATGTCGCTACCTCTTCCTCACGATGCGCTGGTAAGCAGTGCAAGAACATATAATCCGGTTTTGCATGAGCAACTAGCTCGTCATTAATTTGATAGCCAGCAAAGTCTTTAAGACGTTGTTGCGTCTCCTCTTCTTGCCCCATTGATGTCCATACATCTGCGTAAATTACATCTGCATTTTTTACTGCTTCTACAGGATCAATCATTACGGAAACAGTACTTCCGTTAGCTATAGCAAGTTCTTTTGCTTTTTCAATAATTGTAGTATCACATTCATAGCCCTTTGGTGTAGCTACAACGACATCCATCCCAACATGTGCGCATGCAATTATTAGTGAGTGTGCAACGTTATTTCCATCACCAATATAGGCAACTTTTAAACCTTCGAAACTCCCTTTATGCTCTACAATCGTTTCAAGATCAGCTAATGCTTGACATGGGTGATAAATGTCTGTTAATCCATTAATAACAGGGATTGATGCATTATCTGCTAACTCCTTCACCATTACATGAGCGTTTGCACGAATCATAATCCCATCCAGATAACCCGATAATACTTTACCTGTATCTGAAATCGGCTCCCCACGTCCAATTTGCATATCACGTGCATTCATATACATGCCGTAACCACCTAGTTGTTGCATTCCCACTTCAAAAGATACACGTGTACGCGTTGAGCTCTTTTCAAAAATCATACCTAATGTTTTACCTTCAAGTAGGCGTGGGCACTTACCTGCTTTCGTGACGATTTTTAGTTTCGTTGCTAGATCTATTAATTGTGTTACCTCTTCACTCGTATAATCAAGTAGTGTCAGTAAGTCCTTACCTTTTAGGCTTGCAACTGGTTTTAACTGCACCTCTTCTAACAATTTCATGTGATGTTCGCTCCTTAATATCTGTTCATGTGTTTTATTATACATATGCATAATTATTAAATCAAGTGAATTAATATTAAATTTTAATTATTCAATTTTTATTTATGGAAATAAAAAAAGTGGTGCATATAACACCACTTTTACTTAATATATTTATAAATTAATCAAAAATAATTTGATCAACCGTTGCACGATCTAGTTTTTTTACGATGTAGAATACCCGCATCTGAATTTGAAAATATTACCAAAAAATACCTTCTTCTTTTCCGATTTCTGAAACGATATTTCTAAGTTTTTTTAAATGACCTTGTTTAGTCGAGATATATGTCTGTTCGTTGTCAAAGCCTTGTTCAGTAAGTATTGTATTGAACCATATTAAATCTAATTTCATGCCCTCTAAGTATTCTGGTGAAATATCGGAATTAGTAATAGAAGAATATCTAATAAAGTAGTTAGTTAACTTCAAAAGCATTTCAGAATCATCTTTGTTTATTGTTTTACTCGTTACACCTGTGTTGAGCGCATGCGCAGTGCTCAAACCTGTATCTTCTAATTGTTTTGAAATGAAGGCTAAATCAGACCAATTTTCGTTTCCTTGTTTAGAGATGGTTTCGTTTAATTCAAATAATTTATTAATTACGTTTGTTTTAAGCGTCCGTTCGGTTACGTAGTTCATCTGATTAACAGACCATATAACAATTGAAATTAGGAAAATATTTAAAATTATTGAAGCTGAAATTACTATTTTATGTTTTTTCTTCAATACCATCGCTCCCTCCTGTAATACAAGGTTTTTATAGCGTTATTTTAAAATTAATCTAAAATTCTTTACCTTGATAATATGAGGCTTTGCACTCAAAACTTTGTAATATTTCCATTATATAACTATTTTACATTTAGGGAAGTTATATTTATCGAAGAAGATATGGACTTGTAGCATCTGAAATGTAAACCAACTATTGCTTTCCAATATCAACATCGATAAATTTCTTTGGTCTGATCAACGCAAAAAGCCCCCCAACATTTTAGTTAGAAGGCAAATCTATAGCATTTCTATTTAGTTTGTTCCGTAGTTCTTTCCGATTATTAATCAAAAATAATTTGATCAACTGTTGCACGATCTAGTTTTTTAATCACTTCTACGATTAATTTCACCGCATTTTCATAGTCATCACGATGTAGGATACCCGCATGCGAATGAATATAACGTGTCGCTACACCAATCGCTAATGAAGGTACACCATTTGCTGTTACATGAATAGAGCCTGCATCCGTCCCGCCAGCAGCAATTGATTCAAATTGATATGGAATGCCTGCTTCTTCTGCCACATCCACAATAAAATTACGCAAACCATTATGTGCTACCATTGACGAATCGTAAATCACGATTTGGGGACCTCCCCCCATTTTTGAAGTTGATTCTTTTGGTGTAATTCCTGGTGTATCTCCCGCAATACCCACGTCAACTGCAAAACCGATATCTGGTTGTATTTTAAATGTAGATGTTTTCGCCCCACGAAGGCCAACTTCTTCCTGTACATTCCCTACTCCATATACGATATTTGGATGTTTTTCATTTTTTAATGCACGTAGTACATCGATTGCAATCGCACAGCCAATTCGGTTATCCCATGCTTTTGCTAATAAGTGCTTTTCATTTTTCATTACATTAAATTCGAAATAAGGTGTTACCATATCTCCCGGTAGGACGCCCCATCCAAGTGCTTCTTCTTTTGATGCTGCGCCGATATCAATAAACATATCCTTAACGTCCACAGGTTTATTGCGTACTTCTGCAGGTATAATGTGAGGCGGTTTCGAACCAATTACCCCAATGATTTCTTCCCCTTTGCGTGTAGTAATTGTAACACGTTGAGCTAGCATTACTTGAGCCCACCATCCACCAACTGTTTGGAATTTCAAAAAGCCTTTATCATCAATATTTGTGATCATAAAGCCAACTTCATCCAAGTGGCCAGCAACCATAATTTTAGGCCCATTTTCATCGCCAACTTTTTTAGCAATTAAACTCCCTAAGTTGTCCATCTCGATTTCATCTGCAAATGGAGCAATATATTTCTTCATCACTTCGCGTGGTTGACGCTCGTTACCAGGAATTCCGTTTGCATCCGTTAATTCTTTTAACATTTGTAATTTTGGTTCTAGCTGAGCCATATTATTTCGACCTCCTAAATTTTCTTCCTTTTTATTATACCGTTTCCTATTTTGAATCAAAACCATTATATATATTCATTTCATTAAATATAGATTATTTTTAAAATATTCATTAACTTTCAAAAAAATGAAACCTTCCACCCTTTTATTCGTATATAAGGTATTTCGGAAAATTGGAGGTCTATTCATGGCGTTACTTATTCGTTTGTTTATCATCGTTCTTTTAATTTATGGATTTTATAAAATTTTTCGCTACATATTTGATCCAAAACGAAAATTAGATGAGGCCTATGAAAAAGGACAATATTATTTTTACGACGATGTTAAAAATGTACGAAAAAACTTTTTTATCACTTATAAAGGTGCGTTATTTGAGGGAGAAAAATATTTAGGTACAACTGACCAATCCTTTGAAGTCATTTCAATTTTTGTCTTAGTTCATAACGTAATGGATCTTCAAGGATTATCAAAGGATGATTTTTTATTCCTTCAAGATGAAATTTTAGTTAGCTATCCAGATGCAACAATCAATTGGAAAAGTCCAATTGAGCAGTTGATGAAATAAAAAATCCAAATCACATTTGTGATTTGGATTTTTTACTTCACTAATTGAACGATAATGAAAATATGTACTGCAGCTAATAAGGTAAAGCCAAACGCAAATGAATTATGTCGTGTTTTATGCCTGAATAGATACATCGCTAAAACACCACCAATTGCACCACCAAATAAGCCTAATGATAAAAGTGTCTTTTCAGAAATACGCCATTCTTTATGAATTGCCCGTTGTTTATCAACGTACATAAAAACCAATAAAATAATGGACATTACTCCTATGTAAGCAAAAAAAGCATTCTCCATGAATCGTCTCTCCCTTTCATAAAAAAATGGTAAAAAAAGACTGATAGGCAAGCCTATCAGTCTTTAACTGTAACTAAAATTATTTAGCTTGAGCGTCTTTTACACCTGCCGCTTACGCTTTCGGTGTAGAAACCATAGTTCCACTTCTCAAGTAAGTAATCAAATAGATAAAGTATCTATTTCTTATTTAGCTTGAGCGTCTTTAGCAGCTTGTGCTAATAGAGCGAATGCTGCTGTGTCATTAACAGCTAGTTCAGCTAACATTTTACGGTTAACTTCGATACCTGCTAATTTTAATCCGTGCATTAAACGGCTGTATGAAAGTTCATGCATACGAGCTGCTGCATTGATACGTGTAATCCATAAACGACGGAAATTACGTTTAGTTTGACGACGGTCACGGTATGCATATTGACCTGATTTCATTACTGCTTGGTTAGCTACTTTGTATAATGTATGTTTAGAACCATAATAACCTTTAGCTAATTTTAATACTTTTTTGCGACGAGCGCGTGATACTGTACCGCCTTTAACGCGTGGCATACAAATTACCTCCTGCTTATTCTCTCGAATGTTTTATTTTGTGTTTTATCCTGAATGTTAAAGAATTACTTCATGTAAGTTAATAAAGTGCGAATGCGTTTGAAATCGCCAGATGTAGCGATTTTCGCTTTACGTAATTTACGCTTTGCTTTTGTAGATTTGTTAGCGAATAAGTGGCTACCATAAGCACGGTCAAACTTAAGTTTACCAGTACCTGTTTTCTTGAAACGCTTTGCAGCGCCTCGGTGAGTTTTCATTTTTGGCATGTCGATTTCCTCCTAAACTTATCAATTAAAATATTTATTTCTCGAACTTCGGTTGAAGAACAAGGAACATACTGCGGCCTTCCATCTTCGGTTTTTGTTCAACCGTAGATAATTCCGCACAAGCTTCAGCAAAACGATCTAATACGCGTTGACCGATCTCTTTGTGTGCAATTGCACGACCTTTGAAACGGATACTAGCTTTTACTTTGTCACCTTTTTCAAGGAATTTAAGACCGTTACGTAATTTCGTTTGGAAATCATGTTCATCAATTGATGGGCTCAAGCGAACCTCTTTTACAACGATTACTTTTGAATTTTTACGAATTTCACGATCTTTCTTTTGCTGTTCAAACTTAAATTTACCATAGTCCATAATACGAGCAACTGGTGGTTTGGCTTGAGGGGCCACAAGGACAAGATCCAAGTTTACACGAGTAGCAATCTCTAGTGCTTCGGTACGTGTTTTAACGCCTAGTTGTTCACCATTATGGTCGATTAGACGAATCTCACGAGCGCGAATGCCCTCGTTTACATACATGTCTTTGCTAATATTAATCCACCTCCAATGTTTTGTAGAAAATACATGGTTTGGGCTAAAAAGGTACACCCGGTTGAACGGTACATCCGCATGTCCATAATAGTAAGATATAACTCATCCGATAAGAACAAGATATACCTCCCTCATGTTGAAAAAAAGAATTTTGACAACAAAAAAGACGGACATTTTGAGATGTCCGCCCGCTATATGTTCACACGCTTTATGCGCATAACGTTTCAACGTATCATACCTATCAACTGCATACTGCGTCAATTAGGTGAGAAGCGGGCAGCCTCTACTTTCAAACTATTGTATTCATAACCTAAATAATCATAACATGTGGAAAAATTAAAGTCAACCATTTCACGAAATAATATTATGTAATCTTCATCAGAGTTATCCTCATTTATTTTCCAACCTAATATATATAACATTCATTTTTCTACTTTACTTAAGTAGATAGTTCTAATTAATACTTTTTACCTAATAAATAAAGCTTATTTTACAGAATAAAATCAACCTAGTCTTATCTGTTCAAATTGTGTGAATTCCACCACAACAAAACTCACCTTAAATTGCCAATCTATACGTTTTATCGACTTTTAAGTGTTTTATAATTCTTTTTTTCAGAATTTAACTATATATTTACCTTTCTATTTCATTTATTATGTTGATATGTCGAAAAAATCAGAAAGGTGTGAATCGAGTGTCAATTAAAAAGAAAATTTCACTTAGTTTTATAACTATGATTGCAATCATCATTATAAGTAGCGGTTTTATCTTATTCCAACTATATAGCATAGACAAGGAATATAGCAATACACTAGATACAGGCCTACCACAAATACAAACAACCGAAAACATCGAAAAAGAAATCATCCTTGTTGGCTCTCAAATCCAAACCTATTTATTAGGAAACAGAGATATTTTAGCAGAACTCGAAAACTCAAAAGTTACTATCGAAACATCTATTGCAGATCTACATAAAATGCTAACAACTACTGAATCTAAAGATCAGCTAACAGACTTAGAAGAAAAAATTAAAATCTTTTACGACAAAGTTAATCGGTCTGTAGACTTAGTTTCTACGGGAGCCGCAAAGGGTGCTGGTACATACTATGTTACGAACGTCATTCCAACGCGTAATGATGTTGTAGATGCTTCATCTCTTTTAGTAGATATAATCAACGCTGACTTTGTTATAGCACAAACAGATGCTTCTGAAAAAACGAAGACAGCATTAATCATTGCAATAATCATCGTTATTATTGCATCATTAATTGCGATTGTATTGTCTCGCTTCATGTTTAATATCATCGCAAAACCAATTTATAAATTACGTGATTCGGTTCGATTAATTGCACAGGGTGACCTTTCACTTGAAGATATCAAAGTAAATACAAAAGATGAAATCGGTGAATTAGCAATTTCTTTTAATGAAATGAAGCACACACTACGTGAAGTTTTAACCTCTTTATCAGAGAGTGCCGAACATTTAAATACGACAGCTGAAGAATTAAGTGCTTCCACTCAAGAAGTAACGGCTTCTTCATTAAATATCGCAAGCCAATCAGAAACATCTGTTGAAAATGCACAACGCTCAGCTTCAGCATCAAAAGAAAGCTCTATCGCTATGGAAGAGACTGCTACAGCAATCGGTCGAATTGCCGAGGCAACGCAAGTGTTACATACTACAGCAGTCGATACAGAAACACTTGCCGACAAAGGTGAGCTTAATATTGCATCTGCAAGTTCACAAATGTCTTCTATTTACGATTCAACAAAATTAACAACACAGCTAATTCAAAAGCTAAGTAAACAATCAGAAGAAATTGAAGGCATTACACATATTATCACTGGCATTACAGAGCAAACCAATTTACTTGCATTAAACGCAGCTATCGAAGCAGCACGCGCAGGTGAACATGGTAAAGGATTCGCAGTTGTTGCGGATGAAGTAAAAAAACTTGCCGAGCAATCCAAACAATCAGCGGGACAAATCGTACAGCTTACATATGAAATTCAAAACGAAACGAAAAATGTCGAGGCTGCTGTTCAGACAAGTTTAAGTACCGTCGAGAAAGGCGTAGCAATTATCGATGAAGCCGGCCAATCATTCAACCAAATCGTACGTGCTGTAGATAATATGAAAGAACAAATTGAAAGTATTTCAGCCGTTACCGAACAGATTTCCGCTTCAACAGAGGAAGTTGCAGCTTCAGTAGCTGACATTTCAGCAAGTTCAGAAATCACTGCCATTCAATTAGATGAAGCATCAAGCGATATGCAGGTTCAAGTATCTACACTGCAAGAAATTGCAGCTGTATCAAATGACTTAAACTACCGTGCAACATCTTTACAAGAAGTAGTAAACCAATTTAAACTGTAAATCAAATTGACTGCGTCACTTTTAACCAATAACAATAAAAAAGTTCACGATGCGTATCAAATACGCCCCCCGTGAACTTTTTCATTATTATTATTTTGTAGCTTCTGCTTTAATCATCTCTAAGAATTCTGCAAATGGAAGTGTTTCAGAATCTTTAGAGCCGTAACGTCGAATATTTACAGTTCCTTCTTCAACTTCTTTATCCCCGATTACTAACATGTACGGGATTTTTTTCATTTGAGCTTCACGGATTTTGTAGCCTAATTTTTCTTCACGATCATCCATCTCTACGCGTACGCCAGCTGCTTGTAATTTCTCTTGGATTTCACGTGCATAGTCATAATGTACCGAGTTTGAAACTGGGATAATTGTCGATTGTACTGGCGCCAACCATGTTGGGAATGCACCTTTATATTCTTCGATTAAGAAAGCCACGAAACGTTCCATTGTTGATACAACACCGCGGTGAATAACTACCGGACGTTGAGGTTGACCATCTTCACCAATGTAAGAAAGATCAAAGCGTTGTGGTAATAAGAAATCAAGTTGTGCTGTTGAAAGTGTTTCTTCTTTACCAATCGCTGTTTTCACTTGTACGTCTAATTTCGGACCATAGAATGCCGCTTCATCTTCTGCTTCGAAGTAGTCTAAGCCAAGCTCATCCATCGCTTCTTTTAGCATACGCTGTGCAGTTTCCCACATTTGGTCGTCATCGAAGTACTTTTCTTTATTGTTCGGATCACGGTAAGAAAGACGGAATGAATAATCTTTTAAATCGAAGTCTTTATAAACGTCTAAAATTAACTCAACAACCTTTTTGAATTCCGCTTTAATTTGATCTGGGCGCACGAAGATATGCGCATCATTTAAAGTCATCCCGCGAACGCGCTGTAACCCCGAAACCGCACCTGACATTTCGTAACGGTGCATTGTACCAAGCTCTGCAATACGTAATGGAAGGTGACGGTAAGAGTGTAAGCCATTTTTGAATACCATCATATGGTGAGGGCAGTTCATTGGACGTAACACTAATGTTTCGTTGTCCATTTCCATTGGAGGGAACATGCCATCTTGATAGTGCTCCCAGTGTCCTGAAGTTTCATATAGCTTTTTAGAGCCTAACACTGGTGTGTAAACATGCTTATAACCTAACGCTAACTCTTTGTCTACGATGTAACGCTCAATTGTACGACGGATTGTTGCGCCATTAGGTAACCATAACGGTAACCCTTGCCCTACAGTTTGAGAAGTCATGAACAGGTCTAGTTCTTTACCGATTTTACGGTGATCACGCTCTTTTGCTTCTTCAAGCATTTGTAGGTGATGCTTTAATTCTTCTTTTGTGAAGAATGCAGTTCCGTAAATACGTTGTAGCATTTTATTGTCTGAATTTCCGCGCCAGTAAGCACCTGCAAGTGATAACAGCTTGAACTCTTTTAATTTGTTTGTAGATGGTACGTGTACGCCGCGGCAAAGGTCGAAGAAGTCGCCTTGGTAGTAGATTGATACTTGATCATCTGCTGGAATTGCTTCAAGTAATTCTAATTTATACTCGTCTCCTACTTCAGTATAGATTGCTTGCGCTTCATCACGCGTTACAACTTTACGTTCAACTTCAACGTTTTCTGCAATAATTTTTTTCATTTCTTTTTCAATTGCAGCTAAATCTTCAAGTGCAAGTGGAGTTTCTAAATCGATATCATAGTAGAAACCTGAATCGATTACTGGACCAATTCCTAGTTTTACCTCTGGATAAAGTCGTTTTACAGCTTGTGCAGTTAAATGCGCTGTAGAATGGCGTAAAATTTCCAAAGCTTCTGGTGATTTATTTGTAATGATTTCGATTGCAGCATCCGCTTCGATTGCTGTTTTTGCATCTACTAAAACACCATTTACTTTACCAGCTAGTGCTGATTTTTTAAGTCCTGGACTAATTGAACCTGCAACATCAAGTGTTGAAACGCCACGCTCGAATTCTTTTACATTGCCATCAGGGAAAGTTAATTTGATCATTTCTGACATGTGAATGTCCTCCTTTAAGTTGTTAAATTCGTTTAAGCACTGTATTAGACTTCTCGAAAATACCTTCTTCAATCGCTAAAAAAACACAAAAAAGCGCCATCCCTATGAAAGGGACGACGCGTATGCTCGTGGTTCCACCCTTCTTCCCTCTCCGCTTAAATAGCGAATAAGAAGCTCAAGGTCAGTTAACGTACTGAGAAACGCCTACGAATTGTCCTCGCAGGAGCTCAGAAGGTAGTAAAAAATGTGCGGTACTAGGAAGCTCTCAGCCATGTCTTCCCTCTCTAAAAAGCCGTTACACAATTCCCGTGTCCTCATCAATGCTTAAATATGATTCATCTATTGACAAAGTATACGCTCGTTTCAATCGAATTGCAACTAGTGAAAAAATGATTTTTTTACTTGCGTCGACTTTTTCCTACCATCTGGATAGGATCAGTTAATGCACGTATGCGCTCCATAATACGCGCCGCTTTTACAACTTCAATATCGCCGGCTTTTGACTGCGCTAAATGATGCTCAAGGCCATCATAATCAAAATTCGATGTAATAAATGTCGGCAATTGCTCACTCATACGATAATGTAGAATCGTACCGATAATTTCATCACGCGTCCAGCTTGTTAACGTTTCCGCACCAATATCATCAAGCATTAATACTGGCGCTTTTTTCACGTAGTCAATTTTTTCGTTAAGCGTTTGATCTTGAATCGAGTTTTTCATTTCACGTAAAAATTCTGGCATAAATACCACGATTGATTTCACCTGAAGTGATGCCAGTTCATTCGCAATGGCACCAAGCACAAATGATTTCCCTACCCCAAATTGACCGTGTAAATAGAAGCCCTTCACAGGCAGTGTTCCTGTTTCACGATATTGCTCCACAAAATCTGCAGCCTTATGAAAAATTTCAAGACGCGAACTATCATCCACCGCTAAGTCTGTTAATTTTGCTTGCAGTACATCTTTTGGCATATGCATACTTGAAATCATATTCGAAACATTGCGACGCTCGTCCTCAATAATTTTTTGCGAACAACGTTCATACGTTACTTCGATTTGATTACGCACAATAATCAGTTTCGGCACAAAGCCCTTTAATACATTATTACAAGCTTCGGAATTGCCACAACCGCAACAAGTGCGAGCTTGTGAAATGAATTCATACAACTTCGGTAAACTACGCTCAACCATTTCTGTATTAACACGCTGATTATTTTCTAAGAAAAATTGCTGAACTGCTTCATTTTCTAATGTTTCTCGACGCATTTTTTCATAGCGTTCCTTATAAGCTGGGATTTTGACAACCCGCTTTAACGCTTCATTAATTGGCTCGATACTCGCTCACCATCCTATTCTATCTTTCCTAATTTTTGCAGTATTTTTAGACGTTCCTGTTCAAAATCCACTTGTTGAGCGGCATCTTTCTCAGGCGCCTCAATTTCTTTATTCCGATCCTTAAACCAATCCGGTACTTTTTCTTCACGACCACGTGGCTTACCATAGTTTTTCTTCTGCGTAGCAGGTTTCTCACTATCAGTTTTCCACTTCGTATACTTGTCGCGTTCAGTACGCGCAAGCTCCATCGCTTCTTTAGCCGTCTTTAGGTTTTTACGCATCCAATGGTCCGCGATTTGCTCCACATATTTACGTGGGAGCTTCATATCCGTCGTCAGCATCGTATATTCAAGTAAAACATTGACGATACCAATTGGCATTTTATAGACAACGAGCAAATCCTCTGCTAATTGCACGGATGCGGGAACTGGTTCAATTCCGTTATTCGTGTCACGTAACACTTGGATTGGCGGTGTCGTTTCATAATATTGAAGGCGTTCCTGCTCACGTGTAAGAGGCTGTTGATTCGATGAGTTAGCATTTTTAACTGGCTCAAATGTTTTCGTCAAACGCGGCGCCTGACGTGAAATTGTTACCTTATAATAATCTGCTGCCGCCTTTTTTAACTTATCATTTGAAAGTTGCGTATTTTCATCAAGCGCCATAAGCACAACTTTTTGCATCTCCAGAGGTGTCAGCATATAAAGGAAGGCTAGCTTTGCAATCATTTCACGTGCCTCAAGCGTTAGCGCTGCAGCAGGCACTAGCTGTTCTGATAGACCTTCTTTTAAAAGTTGGAAATCAAATTGCTCGATATAAAAAGGGTACTCACGTTTCGTGTTACTTTTGCTCATTAAATCATCATTTGGGACTGATGCATGAATTGGCTTGTATACATCCATAAAGGAACGCGAAACTTCATCATAGCCTGTTTTATCATTCGTTTTTAAAAAGCGTTGACGCAATTTTCTATACGGAAATTCGCCAATTTTACTATATAAAAACATCGATAATAACGGATCATCAAAAAAGCCATTTGCATCCAGTGGCTGTAAAAGCTCATACACAAACTGACGTGAATCACCTACCGTTTTTCGATACGAACGTAATAGCCCAATTGCTTCAAGAGCAATTCGCGCTTCGAAAACTTCCTTAATCGACATCGAAAGGACATTCATTAGGTAGTAATGATTCATTTCATCTGAAGCGTGCTCACCCTCAGCCCATAGCGTTAAATAGAGACTAATTGGCTCCGCGCCAGTTAGCGGCTGATAAAATAGTGTTAATAACTGTCGCTCATTCGTTGATAAAACGTTTGGGAGCGTTATTCGAAAATGATCCGTTGGTTGAAGCTCCTTAAATAGATGAACCATTTTGTCCACTCCTTCTCGTTGTTCATAGCTCTTCTTTTGATTTATTTGTGATTAAATCTTTTAGTTCATCAATAAACACATTAATATCTTTAAACTGACGATAAACTGATGCAAAGCGCACGTATGCTACTTCATCAATTTTCGCCAAACGATTCATAACCATTTCACCGACATCTTCTGATCGCACTTCTGCATTGCCAAGGCGACGTAAATCTTTTTCGATCGACATTACTAGCTCTTCTAGAACCTCAATCGATACAGGACGTTTTTCACATGCACGAATTAAACCGCGAATTACTTTCTCACGACTAAATTCCTCGCGTGAACCTTCTTTTTTCACAACGATCAATGGTGTTGCTTCAATTTTTTCAAATGTAGTAAAGCGGAAGCTGCATGATTCACACTCACGTCTTCTACGTATTTCTTTATTATCATCAACTGGTCGCGAATCTACTACGCGTGTCCCGTTATATTGACAAGATGGACATCTCATAAGTGTTATTCTCCTGCATCTTTTAGTTTGGTTCTTACATTATAACAAAAAAAACGGTGCAAAAAGTAGCAATTCCTTTTATCTCTGCACGAAATAGAAAAAAACCTCCCAACCAGATTGGCGGAAGGCTTATAAATATTCATTAAGCGTGTGTTGCTTGTAATTCTTTTACTACTCTTCTCGTTAAGTCTACTACACGAGCCGAGTAACCCCACTCATTGTCATACCAAGCTAAAACTTTCACTTTACGCGTTCCCATTACCATTGTTGTTAGGCCATCAATTGTCGATGAGAATGTCGTTGTATTGAAGTCAGAAGAAACAAGAGGCTCCATCGTGATATTTAAAATACCTTTCATCGGACCTTCAGCAGCAGCGCGGAATGCTGCATTTACCTCGTCAACCGTAACATCTTGTTGTAAGTCTACTACTAAGTCAACAAGTGATACGTTTGGTGTTGGCACGCGTAATGCCATTCCATGTAATTTCCCTTTTAATTCAGGTAACACTAATGATAAGGCCTTAGCTGCACCTGTTGAAGTTGGGATAATTGATGAAGCACAGTTACGTGCACGACGTAAATCTGAATGCGGATTATCAAGGTTATTTTGATCATTTGTGTAAGCGTGCACCGTTGTCATTAAACCGTTCTCAATACCGAAAGAGTCGTTTAATACTTTTGCAACAGGAGCTAAACAGTTTGTTGTGCATGATGCATTTGAAATAACATCGTGCTTTGAAAGATCAAGTAAGTTGTCGTTAACGCCAAGCACTACTGTGATATCTTCATCTGTTCCAGGAGCTGTAATAATAACTTTTTTAGCGCCAGCTTCTATGTGCATCGCTGCTTTATCGCGTTTATTGAATTTACCAGTAGCTTCAATAACAACATCAACACCCATTTTTGCCCATGGTAAAGCTTTAGGGTCACGTTCAGACACAATCGCAACACGTTTACCGTTTACGATTAGTGCGCCTTCTTCAGCTTCAACAGTACCATTAAATAATCCGTGGTTTGTGTCATACTTAATTAAATGTGCTAACGTTTCCGGTGGATAGCTAGCGTTAATTGCGATTAAGTTTAAGTCATCCTGTACGATTGCTTGGCGGAACACCATACGGCCAATTCGGCCAAAGCCATTGATTGCGATAGAAACTGTCATTATTTAAGTCCTCCTGATTGATACATTTAATTATGATTACTATTCCCGAATTAGTATAACATATTATATGCTTATGCCAACACAAATAATACTAATCGAGAGAAGTAATTATTTTCTGACAATATCGTTTCACACAAAAAAATCGCGGTTCAGAGTTTTCTTCTGAACCGCGATTTCCTCTATTATTATTTTAATTTCATAATACTCGCACCAGCTATACCTGGGTGAGTCATTTCATATGGATCTAAAATTAAATCTAGTTCTTCAGCTGTTAATACGCCATTCTCAATGCAAAGCTCACGGATTGAACGACCCGATAAAATTGCTTCTCTCGCTAATCGTGCGGCTACTTCATAACCGATATGTGGATTTACCGCTGTTAATACACCAACACTTTTCTCTACGTATTCTTTCATACGTTCTTCGTTTGCCGTAATCCCTTTTAAGCAATTTTCCGTAAATGCGTAGAACACATTATTCATGATGCTTAATGATTGAATTAGGTTAAACACTAAAACTGGCTCCATAACATTTAACTCAAGTTGACCTGCTTCAGAAGCCATTGAAATCGTATGATCATTTCCGATTACTTGGAACGCAACTTGATTTACAACTTCCGGCATTACTGGATTTACTTTACCTGGCATGATTGAAGATCCTGGTTGGCGCGCTGGTAGGAAAATTTCCCCTAAGCCTGCACGTGGACCCGACGCCATTAAGCGTAAATCATTTGCTACTTTGGATGCGTTAATCATACATACTTTTAATGTTGATGAAACTTCCGTATAGGCATCTGTATTTTGCGTTGCATCCACTAAATGGGTTGCACCTGTTAAAGGTAAATCAGAAATTACAGCTAAGTGCTTATCTACTGATTCGATATATTCAGTTAATGCGTTAAGGCCTGTACCTACTGCAGTTGCACCCATATTCACTGCATATAAGTTTTCACGAGTCGCTGCAATACGTTTAATGTCGCGGCCCAATGAACGGCTATACGCTTCAAATTCTTGCCCTAAGCGAATTGGTACGGCGTCTTGTAAATGTGTACGCCCCATTTTAATAACATGTGCAAATTGCTTCGCTTTATCATCTAAAACTGTTTGCATATGTTTCAATGTTTCTAGTAATTCATTTATTAAACTTAAAATCGAGATATGCATTGCTGTTGGGAATGCATCGTTAGTAGATTGTGACATGTTTACGTGCGTATTCGGGCTGATGATTGCATAATTTCCTTTTTCATAGCCTAAAATTTCAAGTGCACGGTTGGCAATTACTTCGTTGGCGTTCATATTAATTGATGTACCAGCACCACCTTGAATTGGGTCAACGATAAATTCTTTGTCCCATTTCCCTTGAATTACTTCTTCTGCTGCTTGTACGATTGCGTTCCCAATATTTTTTGGAAGCATCTCTACGTCCATATTGGCAAGTGCGGCACTTTTCTTCACAATCCCCATTGCCTTAATTAGTGAAGAATGAATTGATAAGCCTGTAATCGGGAAATTTTCTGTCGCACGTAATGTTTGAATACCATAATATACGTCACGCGGAAGTTCACGTTCCCCTAAAAAGTCTTTTTCAATACGTTGAATTAACGAAGCTGTCATAAAATAATCTCCTTTTTTGAATACGTTCAATAGTCAAATTCATTATGATAGTACATCGTTAACATCGCTATGTAAATAAAAAAAGACGAGCGCATTAATTTTCGCGCTCGTCTGAATAATTATATAATTGTCCAATTCTTTAAAATCGCTATTAATTGCACCCTTGATTCATCAATGGTGCCATCATTATATATAATCGCATCCGCACCCTGTTCTTTAACAGGCAATGGAAGCTGTGAGGAAATTCGGGCTAATGCTTCCTCTTTCGTCAAATCATTCCTTGCCATTAAACGGGTTAATTGTGTTTCCTCTGAAACCGTTACGACAAGTATTTTTTCGACGAAATGCTGTAATTTATTTTCAAATAGAAGAGGGATATCCATGATTACATGTTTACCATCCGCAACAAACCTATCACGCTGACGTAACATTTCGGTCCGGATTGCGGGATGAATAATCCCATTCAACTGGGCACGCTTTTCTTCATCGCCAAAAATAATTGAACCTACTTTCGCACGGTCCATCTCACCCGTTGGCAAAATTACATCCTGCCCAAACACTTCTACAATTTGCATCAATGTCTCTGAGCCAGGCTCTACCACTTGTCTCGCCACTAAATCTGCATCTACAATCGGAAGTCCATAACTTGCAAGCATCTCTGCAATGGTCGACTTCCCACTCGCAATGCTTCCTGTTAATCCAATAATCACAATGTCACCTCATCATTTTTGGCAAGTCGGACAATAGGTTGACGTACGCCCTGCTATTACGACACTTACCGTATCCGTCTCACAAGCTGGGCATACTTTCCGACTATACATTTTTAGACGATCCTGCATTGACCCAGCCCCACCATTGACGCTTCGATAATCCGAAATCGTAGAGCCACCGTTTTCAATGCTCTCACGAAGTACATCCACAATAGCCGCGAATAATTCAATTTTCTTCGCCTTGCTAATCGTCTTCACTTTTTTTGTCGGGCGAATCTGAGTTGTAAATAATGCTTCGGTCGCGTAAATATTGCCACAGCCTGAAATAATCTGCCCATCCATAATTACTTCTTTAATCGCTTTATTTTCATAGCGCGGCTTTTTACATTGCGCGAGAAAAAACTCACAAGCTTCCTCATCGAACGGCTCCGGCGCCATTAACGTAAGTGGCGTATGATGCTCTATTGATTTCACAAAGCGCAGCTCTCCAAAGCGACGAATATCACTAAAGACGAACAACTCTCCACTGCTCAATTTAAATACTGCATGCGCATGCTTACGGAACTTATCTTCCGCGATTTCAATCAAATCATTAACAACAAACCAAGCACCCGTCATACCAAGGTGATTGACAAGAACGAATGTTTCCTCGTCCTTTAGTAAATGAATAAAAATATACTTTGCACGGCGCTCTACGCTCGTAATTGTCATCCCTTGAATCATTCGTTGGAAGTCTTCTAATTGGCTCCCTTTTACAATGGTTTGCTTCCCCAATTCATGTGAAGCAAATACAACATCCGACAAGGTTACCGACTCGAACATTTTCCCTTCGACTAAAGGCTTTAAATCACGAACGACACCCTCTACTTCTGGTAATTCTGGCATAGTTTCTCCTTATTTCGCATCATACCAAGTTGGACCAAATGCATAATCCACCTTTAACGGAACGATTAAATCAATCGCCTGCTCCATTACTTCCGGTACAAGCTTTTCTAGTATCATAATTTCTTCTGGTGGCGCCTCGAAAATTAATTCATCGTGCACTTGTAAGATAAGTTTAGATTGTAACTTTTCTTCCTGTAAACGTGCATCCATAATAATCATCGCTTTTTTAATAATATCTGCAGCACTACCTTGAATTGGTGTATTCATGGCCGTACGCTCCGCGAAGCTTCGCAAATTGAAGTTTGAGCTATTAATATCCGGTAAGTAACGTCGACGATTTAAAATTGTCGTGACATAGCCATGCTTTTTCGCCTGCTCAATGATTGAATCCATATAGCCCTTTACACCAGGGAAGCTTGCTAAATAGTTTTCAATAAATATCGCTGCATTTTTACGTGTAATGTCTAAGTTTTGAGATAAACCATAATCACTTATTCCGTATATAATACCGAAGTTTACGGCCTTCGCCACACGACGCATATTGCCATCCACTTCTTCTGCATCTACTTTAAATACATCCATCGCTGTTCGTGTATGAATATCCATCCCTTGTTTAAAGGCATCAACTAGCGCTTCATCTCCGCACATATGTGCAAGAACACGTAGCTCGATCTGTGAGTAATCGGCGGCAAATAGTACCCAACCGTTATGAGATGGCACAAATGCCTGACGAATTTTTCGCCCTTCCTCTAGACGCACTGGAATGTTTTGTAGATTTGGATCTGTAGAACTTAGACGACCTGTCGCCGTTAATGCCTGTTGGAAGCGTGTGTGCACTTTGCTATCGTCACCATGTATAACATTTTGCAAACCTTCAATATATGTTGATTGCAATTTTGCAAGCTGACGGTAGTAAAGTATATGCTTCACAATTTCATGCTCTGATTGTAGCTTTTCAAGAACATCTGCTGCTGTTGAGTAACCTGTTTTCGTCTTTTTAATCGGCGTCATACCTAGCTTATCAAATAAAATTACACCTAATTGCTTTGGTGAGTTAATATTGAACTCCTCGCCGGCTAAACTATAAATTTCTTCCTCAATAATCGCTAGTTTACCTAGTAAAGCCTCACCCATTACTTCAAGTGTAGGAACATTCACCTTTACGCCTTCACTTTCCATTTTGCCTAAAATGCCTGCAAGAGGTAGCTCTAACTCATTATACAGTTCGTATTGTTCATTTTCCTTCAGCTTTTCTTCAAGTATCGGATACAGCTTCCACACAGCCATCGCTTTACGGCTTACATGCTCAGCAAGCTTCTCAATCTCTGGCTCTGTCCATTTCGCACCCTTGCCATATACAGCCTCGTTCGCACGTACCTCTGTGTAGCCAAACTCACGTGAAAGTGTCGCTACATCATCACCTGAAACGGAAGGATTCATAATATATGTCGCCAACATTAAATCAAATACTACCCCTTCAAATGTGTAGCCCAGACGATTTAGCATCACTTGTGTTGCCTTGCGATCTGACACGTATTTGGCCTTCGTGTCATCTGCCAACCAAGTTTTTAATACGTCATTTTCAAACACTTCATTCATTGGCACGAAAATTGTTCTTTCCCCGTCCGTCAAACTTAAACCCAGTGCGCGACAATCATGATAATGATCATTTTCAAGTTCTAAATGAAGCGCCATTTTATCCTTTAACATGCTTGCGTCAAGCTTTGATACAATTTCAAAATCAAGTGCTACTTGTTCTTTTACCTCTGCTGTAAAATCACTTTTTCCAATTAATGTTTTAAAGCCAAGCTCATGATAAAGCGCAAGTAATGCCTCTTGATCCGGGCCGCTATAGCTAAGGTCGTTAATTGTAATCTCAATCGGTGCTTCTGTGAAAATTGTTGCCAGCTTTTTCGAAAGATGTGCTAAAGCTTCATTTTCAATCAGCTTTTCTTTCATTTTTGAAGCTTTAAGTGTTTCAACGATCTCATAAAGTCCCTCAACTGTGCCATGTTCTTTCAAGAGCTTAATCGCTGTCTTTTCCCCAACGCCTGGGACACCTGGAATATTATCCGAAGCATCGCCCATTAAGCCCTTCATATCGATAATTTGATTTGGCGTTAAGCCGTATTTTTCTTCAATATGTGCGGGGGTATATTTTTCAATATCCGTAATCCCTTTACGCGTTACATAAACCGTTACATTATCTGTTGCTAACTGCGTTAAATCTTTATCACCTGAAACAATAATTACTTCTAAATCGTTATTTGCTTGCGTGGCAAGTGTCCCGATAATATCATCTGCTTCATACATCGGCAGCTCGTAACGCTCTATTTTATAGGCATCGATTAATTTACGAATATACGGGAATTGCTCCGATAATTCGGGCGGTGTTTTTTGGCGGCCGCCCTTGTATTCACCATACGATTCATGGCGGAACGTTGTTTTCCCTGCATCAAACGCAACCAATACTTTTGTGGGTTGCTCTTCTTCAATTATTTTATTTAGCATCATGGTAAAGCCATACGTCGCATTTGTGTGAATACCACTTTCATTTGTTAATAGAGGAAGTGCAAAAAATGCACGATATGCCAAACTATTTCCATCAAGTAATAGTAATTTTTCTTTTGTCATTAGAATTCTCCTTCAGATTAAATAAAGCTATTTTTACGCATCTATTATCTCTATTTTACTTTAGCCTTATTTGAGCGCTTTTTCCATTAAAACACGGTAGAAAGATAAAAAAACAAATATATCAATAAGATCCAATGTGTAAGGAGTTCAATATATACTACCACTACGTAATAAATATCATTAAAAAAGAAAAGTGCCATCCAGTTTTCTTCATAACTAGATAACACTTTTAACTTTATTTATTTACGCTAAATGTTCGGTATTCACACACTCCACCGCTTCGTGTGCCGAGCCCAACCATCCCTTTTTTTAATCGTTTATTTTTCACTTTTAGCAATAATTGCCCGTTAATCGAAAACTGTATCAAGTCCTTAACACTAGTAACCGTGAATGTGTAAGAATCCCCTAATGCCCAATCATACGGCGCTTTTACTAATGTTTGACGACACTCATCCTCAATTAAGACAATCGCTACTTCACGTTCATTTTCAAAACCTGCATAATAATGACGTGATACACCCTCCGCCCGGAAAATAACATGATGATTTTCCCCTTGCTTAGGTAATAACTCCACCTCAACAATTGTATCGGACATGTAGTAATGACCGGTAAAGCTTGCTGCATCCTGCAAACTATTCATTACCATTACATCGTTTTCCAAAGTCCATGTGCCATGATGATGAGCAAATGGCGTTACAGATTTAAACTCGATTACTTGTTTCGAAAAATCAATACTATACGAGGGCTTTCCATAAATATGAAACTCATCTAAATATATTTTTCCGAACGCTCGATACGTAGTCTCCGAATTTGAATGAATTTGAATACCGACTTCTTCCACTAAGTCACCATTTGTATCTGGGATCTCAAATTGAATTGATTGCCATTCGCTTGAAACGACAAATGCCTCGCCCGTGTAAATTACTTCTTTACCAAAAGTTGTCTTTATATACGGCGTAATAAAGATAGCACTGCCATGC
>JAZLIT010000136.1:0-2090 GCA_045617525.1 Solibacillus sp.
TCTAAGTAATTAATTTGTTTTTGTAAATCGCTTAATAACTGAATAATACTTTGTTCACTATGTTCTACATTATGGAGACTAATGTTTAATCGTTCTAATAAATGACGTATTGTCTCGCTATTTCCCTCTTTATTGTTATTCTCGATTTTACTTAAATGAGGAATCGAGCAAATCCCCATTGCCAACGAATTCTGTGTCATTCCAAGTTTTGTGCGGTAGTACTTAATTAATGACCCTATTTTCATTCTAACAACCTCCTTCGTCGAATGAATATATTTGATATATATTATACTCAAAATTTTCCCAATAATCAAAAAATTAATAATGTGGTAGAGTTAAATTGTAGTACTACAACAATAATTTGAAAAGGGGTTAAGAAAAATGAAAAGAATGAAAAGTGCTGTGCTTAGTCTTTTAATTGCAGGATCTGTAATAACTCCAACGTATGCATCAACTTTCAATAGCGAAGATAGTTCCGTACACAGTGTTGGTCAGGAAACATTCCGTGTCTATGTTGAGTCAAACAACAAATCAACTAAGTCATCATTAAAAGGTCAATATTCTATCCGTTGGGAATTAACAGAGAATGGATTTTCAACTGATATGAATGAAAAGCAATTCGAAGCTTTACAGAAGAATAAAAATCTTACAGTTACAAAGGTTCCTATCGTTACATTAGATACGATTGACATGGATAAAAATAATCTTGTAGAAGAGATGGCCCCTGATTTCGAAGCTTCTGCAAGGGCCTCTCAACAAATTCCTTGGGGAATGAAAGCAATTTACAACAATAACAACTTAACAACTACGTCTGGTGGAAGTGGGATTAATATTGCTGTACTTGATACAGGCGTAAATATTTCTCACCCCGACCTTGTTAATAACGTAGAGCAATGTAAAGATTTTACAGGTTCTATAACACTTATTAATAATAGTTGTACAGACAACAATGGGCATGGTACACATGTGGCGGGTACAGCATTAGCTGATGGTGGAAGCGATCAAGGTGGCGTTTATGGGGTTGCTCCAGATGCGGATCTTTGGGCTTACAAAGTGTTATCAGATAGTGGTTCTGGCTACTCAGATGATATTGCTGCAGCTATTCGACATGCAGCAGATCAAGCAACAGCTACTTCTACAAAAACAATTATTAGTATGTCCCTAGGTGCCTCTGCTAATAACAGCCTAATTTCAAGCGCTGTCAATTATGCATACGGCAAGGGAGTTCTAGTAATTGCTGCAGCTGGTAATTCAGGATATTCACAAGGAACAATTGGTTACCCAGCAGCGTTAGTAAATGCAATCGCTGTTGCATCTTTAGAGAATGTCCAACAAAACGGTACGTATCGTGTAGCTAACTACTCATCACGTGGGTATGCATCTACAGATGGAGATTATGTAATCCAACAAGGCGATGTGGAAATATCAGCTCCTGGTTCTGCAGTTTATTCTACTTGGTATAATGGTGGCTATAATACAATTAGTGGTACGTCAATGGCAACTCCACACGTTTCAGGTTTAGCAGCAAAAATTTGGGCGCAAAATCCGTCTTGGTCACACACGCAACTACGTTCAAACTTACAAACGAGAGCAAGAGCAGTAGACATTAAAGGCGGGTATGGTGCTGCTACAGGTGATGACTACGCTTCAGGATTTGGATTTGCTCGCGTTCAATAAATACAATAAGTCAAGAGGCTGCTAGCAACCTAGCTATGCAGCCTCTTGACTTTTATTTTGTGGGTAAAGAGTGGATGACCAATACTCTGCTTAATAAAAAAGAGCTGTCCTACCACCAGTTTAACTGACGTAGGAACAGCCCATCTTTTCTTTATTTTGAAATAAACATTTGTGTCCAGTAGTTACCACTTGCTACATGGCCTACTCCAATATGCGTAAATTCTTTGCTCATGATGTTGGCTTTGTGCCCTTCACTGTTCATCCATGCTTTTACGACTTCCGCTGCAGTTTTTTGGCCTTTTGCAATATTTTCTCCAGCTGATTTATAAGAAATGCCGTAGTTTTTCATCATCGTAAATGGTGAACCATATGTCGGACTTGTATGGCTGAAATAGTTATTATCACGCATGTCC
>JAZLIT010000137.1:0-4614 GCA_045617525.1 Solibacillus sp.
ACTAATGGAGGAGAAGCTAGTGTTACATATTGAAATTCATCAATTGAAAAAGCGGAATTTAAAGGTTACACAAATCGCAAAGCATTTAAAAATCTCTCGTAATACTGTTTATAAATATTTAGATATGACATTTGAGGAAGCTATAGAGGAATTCTCTAAATCTAGCAATAAAATTTTAGATCCTTACCAGGATAGGATCGTGAATTGGCTTCAGGAATTCCCTGACTTAAGTGGTGCACAAATTTCGGATTGGCTTAAAGAGCATAATCCCGACATTGAGGTTGGAGAAAGTACTGTTAGAAATTACGTCAGTGAAATTCGAGAAATTTATCAAATTGAGAAGAATAGTTTCATACGAGATTATGAATCTGTAGAGCAGCAGCCAATGGGCAAGCAGTTGCAGGTAGATTGGGGACAGACTAAACAAAAGACCTTGGATAATAAGGAAATAAAGCTTTATTTCATCGCTTTTGTACTCGCTCATTCACGCTATAAATATATGGAATGGCAGGATCGCCCGTTTACTACAAAGGATGCCATTCGCTGTCATGAAAATGCATTTCGATTTTATGGAGGTTGCCCAGAAGAAATTGTATATGATCAAGATCATCTTTTAACTGTCAGTGAAAACGCTGGTGATTTGATTTTGACAAGTGAGTTTCAAGCGTATGTTAATGAACGGAAATTTCGTGTTCATTTATGCAGAAAGGCCGACCCTGAATCAAAAGGAATGATAGAAAATGTGGTGAAATACATCAAGGGAAATTTCGCAAAGCATCGCGTCTTTAAAAATATCGAGGATTGGAATGCCCGGGGCATTGCCTGGTTAACACGTACGGGAAATTACAATGTTCATCAAACAATAAAAAAAAGACCAGCCGAAGTGTTTGTCGTCGAAAAGCAACACTTACAACCAGTCTCTCCCTTACTTTCCGAAGAAAGCATCGTTAAGGAAAGTATAACAAGGAATGTAACTAAGGACAATACAATCCGTTTTAAGTCTAACCGTTATTCTGTTCCGACAGGTACATACGGAAAGCAGAAACAAGTATTCATTGAAATAGTAGACGAAACAAAGCTTCAAATCCGATTAATGCCTTCCAGTGATATAATCGCAGAGCATTTTATCTGCAAAGATAAAGGCAAGCTAATAAAAAACCGAAATCATGCGAGAGATCGTTCCCAAGCCATTACTACATTGAAAGATAAAGTAATCACTGGGTTTAATCACGAATTAGCAACAGCATATATTGAAGAAATTTGTATTAAATATCCCCGTTATCGTCGAGACCAATTGATGATTTTAAATCAGCTAATTGAAGAAGAGCCGCAACTTATTACTACAGCTTTACAAAAGTGTGTAGTTGAAAAGTTGTATAGTGCAAATGAATTCCATGATGTCGTGAAGTATTTAAAACAAGATACTGATCAGTTAAACAAGAAACAAGCAATTACGCCGACAGTTCTTACTAGCAACGAACACGCAACTATTCATGTAGAAACGCGTGACAAAAGTATCTATATGAAAGCTTTTGGAGGTGCTTGTCATGAATAAAACGGTTTCCGAGCTACAGCAATATTTTAGACAACTACGATTAGCAGAAACAGCCGAGGAGCTACCGCAGCTCCTTCGTGCTGCAGAACAAGCTTCATGGACTTACCTTGAATTTTTAGAGCAAATTACAGCTTTTGAAATTCAAAAGCGTGAGGACAAAAGCATCGAAAGACGAATGAAATGGGCGCGTTTCCCCTATTTAAAAACTTTAAAGGAATTTAATATTGATGAGCAAGTAGCCTTAAGTGCTCGTCAATTACAACAATTAAGCGAGCTGAATTGGCTGGAGCAATACTATAATTTGATTTTATTAGGACCGCCAGGTGTAGGGAAAACTTTTTTAGCAATTGGTTTAGGTATTGAAGCGATTCAGCGAGGCTTTCAAGTGTATTTCGTAACAATGGGCGAGCTGATTCAACTATTGAAAACGCAAGAGTTTACTCATAAGGCACAAGTTCAACTGAAGCGTCTACAGAGCTCAGATTTAGTTATTATTGATGATTTAATGTACATGGCTATGGATCAACGAGAAGCGAATCTGTTCTTCCAGTTAATTAATCAATTGTACGAACGGAGTTCGATTATCTTAACTTCCAATAAAAGCCCAGAGCAATGGACAGAATTAATGGGTGATCAAGGCGTAATGACCGCTATCTTAGATCGGCTGTTACACCGAGTTGAGGTGGTCCATATGAACAGCGATAGTTATAGATTAAAGCATCAACAACGTATTTTTTAATAGCAAAAAGTGTTCAATTGATTTCAGCAAAATATGTTCATTATGACTTGACGGTTACACGGGAATCATTGCTGAAAATGCTCCTTAAAAATAAAAAACCGCCAGCAGCTTTTCGAAGCGAAAATGTAAAAGGCATCTTAGCGCTAAGTGTAAAAAACTGCTTGACGGTTACAAGCGATTTCGTTTTTCTCTTCTATCATTGCACACAGTACTCCATGATGGTACAACCATCATGTCCGCTGTCTGTAGGCTTATTTGAAAATCAATCAGAAACATAAAAAAGACTCTTTGGAGATTCCTCTCTCTTAGAGTCTTCTATATTTACATACAGTATCTTATGTTAGAAAAATACTGATATCCTCATCTGTTAAAATGATACCCTCTTTCTTTAATATTTTACTTATTTCTTGTTCATAAATATGAAGCAGATATACCTTCCTAAAAGTAAAAGATAAAGCTCTCTGATAACTTAATGGTAATGTAGAGTGTATTTTTTTTCCATTACTATCGGAAAAAGAAACAATAAAGTTTGTATTATCTAACTTAGATAAGTTTATTGCCCTATTTTCCCCTTGTTTATTTCCTTTTTCTAATATAGAGGTTGGAATAGATAATAGCGACATTGCTTTATCTAATTTAATCTCATCAAATGTTAGCCCTCCGATGTACAACTCAGGATGATTCATTTTAAATGGACTAACTTTTTCTGAATAATAAAAGAATGCTAACCTCTTTAATAAAAAGAATTTTGCCCCTTCAACTTCTGAATCAAACTCCTTTATCTTTTCTAAATATGGTTCATTTTGTCTTTCTACTATAAACAAACCATATACCCAATTACCATCTATTTTTTTTTCTAATTTATGATAGTTTTCATATGGTCCTTTTATTTCTTCAAGGCAATGATTATTGGAGTTCGTTAATATCCCTATACTATTTAAAATCTTTGATGTCTGATGAATATTCATCTAAAGCACTCCTTCTACTTTATTTTCTGTATATATTCAAGTCTTTCCAAATTCTCAACTGTTGCTATTACCCACATTCCCGTATCTTCATCTTGTATCTTAAAATTCCCTGTATAATATTGAGATCCTTCACCCGGTCGGTCAAACCAAGGTAGAATTTTCCCAGCTTCCACTTCAAACGGTACTAATACTATATATTTATGATATGGTGCTTCGTCACTGTGTAAAGCAAGCGCTCTTTGTTCATATGGGGTACCACCTGGTGATAAAAAAGTTCCGTCTGGATTACCATATCTGTCAATTATTGCTCCAACTTGTAACTCATATTTAAAGGGTTTCCCGTCAAAACCATTGTTTGGCGGCCAGTTAACTTCCCCTGTTTCTTGATTATAGTATTTATTATTATCGTAAATCTCTTTATACTTTAAATATTTTTCATCACTCGGTGGGTATTTCCATCCTTCTAATTTTTTTCTATCTTCAGGACTTATATTTTTAACATTAGTTTCAATACTATTCTGTAAAGGCTTATCCTGACCTTTAGTACGTTCTTCCCCACCGTCATTCTTCCTAACCATACGCAATACAGTATCTTTCGCTGCTTCAATACCATAACGGACAGTCATGTTTGTTGTTGGGCCTAGTGGAATCGGTCCTATATTTGAAAGGGGAGCCTTAAGAATTTGTTCCTTCTTCTTCGTCTGCATCCAGTCCTGTGTTTTGGCAATCGGTGCTTTTACGACATCTGCATATAACTTAGTGGAAGCTGCTTTAATATTGGTTGGATTAAGCGTATTTCGTGCTTTTGTGATGATTTCGGAGTTCTTCGCTGCTTGGATTGTTTTATTGATCGCTTCTTTACCGAAGTTGCTTTTTAATAAGTCTGCTGTTTGCTTGGCTTTTTGTTGCATATTGGCGTAGACATTTGTTTTGACCAACTCTTTGAGCTTATCGGTCCGGAAGGCATTGTATGGAATGTTGTTGTCTACCTTGGAAGCTGTATGGTCGAGTTTGCCTACCTTACCGAGCTTATCGATTCCTTTTAGCCCTACAACGGAGACGATAGCGTAAGTGAAGAAGGAAGCACGACTGCGTGCGTCGCCGTTGATGACATCTCGTTCCCAAGCAGTTTCCACGGCGCCCCACATCGCATTAAACGTATCGACCGGATTAAAAATGGCCGATCCGATGGCTTTAAAAAACCCAATCGGATCTGTGAAAAGGGATTTTAACAAGTCAAATAACCCTTTGAAAATATCGACAACCGCTTTAACAATACCTTCGATTGCCCCGATTATAACATTTCCAACAATTTCATACCAAGCCTTCTTCTCTTTGATTTCTGTCTCAGG
>JAZLIT010000138.1:0-4468 GCA_045617525.1 Solibacillus sp.
ACGTCCAGGAGACTTACCATATATTAAAATCAAATTCTGAAGTGCAGTGGATTCGCACTCCTTTCCCTAATTCTTTAGGTGGTCATGTTGCTGTCATGCAAGCACCAGATGGAAATGTCTTTGTTTTAGTAGGTAAATAAAAAATGGATTTAAATTTTAGTATATAACCTGAAATTTTTATATGGGGTAGCTTCAGAAATATGCATAATTTTATTCATTAAAGCCGATAGTGCAGCAGTGTTCGAAATACCACTAAGGCATTGCTATGACTGACTTTTGAAGATAGTGCATAAAAAATTGTATAAAAAATGTTCCAACAAAAAAGCTACAAACGCTGTAATCTCAACGTTTGTAGCTTTTTTTAACGTGTCCAAACTTTGATTTGGGAACGTTATTTGTATAAGTTAGTATTAGAAAATCATTAATTATATCTTTTTATTTCACTATAAGTGCTGGACATTGTACACGTTTCATCACTTTATGACTTACGCTACCAAGAACCATCTCTTGAAAGCCATTTAACCCTCTGCTACCGATAACTACGATATCTACTTTATTTTCATTGGCATACTTTACAATTTCAGGACCTGGTGTACCATGTAAGATTGTTAATTTAAACTGTTTGTCAGCTGCTCGTAGCACTTCTTCTATTGGTGCTACTTTACGTTTACGCTCTAGTAGTAAGCTTTCACTAGTTGCTGCATGTAAAACCTCTGTTTTAGCCTTTTCAAAATCGGCTACATAGACCATTTCAATTAATGAATCGTTTGAAGCAATTTTTACAGCTTCCTTAGCAGCACGTAAAGCATTTTCAGAACCGTCGACTGCTAATAAAATGTGTTGATACATCAATAATCCCCCTTAATGTGCATTACTCATGCCAAGTAATTGTTTATATAACTTTTCACTTGCAGGATTCATTCCAATAACTTGGACCGTTTTACCCTGTTCTTCTAGCTTGGTAACGACCTTCAAAACAGCACCAACAGCGGATTCGTCCCATAAATGACTACTTGATAAATCAATCGTCACATTATTTTCTTTTGCTTTTTCAATCGTTTGAATAAAGTTTTGCGTTGATGCGAAGAAGAGTGGTCCTTCCACAATAAACACACCATTATTCTGTTGAATGCGAACCTTTGAAACGGATGCAACGAAGAATAAGGCACTTAAAATGACACCCAACACTACACCGATTGCTAAGTTATGCGTATAGACTACTGCTGCAACTGTTGCAAGCATCACAATGGCATCTGTTCGAGGTGCTTTTGCAATGTATTTAAATGAACCCCAATCAAACGTACCGATACTTACCATAATCATGATCCCAACCAATACAGGCATCGGAATATCAACCACAATATTCCCAAGCACTAAAATTAGGAACATTAAGAAACCCCCTGCAACAAGTGCAGAAAGACGTCCACGCCCACCTGACTTGACGTTAATAATCGATTGACCAATCATCGCACAACCAGCCATACCACCAAAGAAACCCGTTACAACGTTTGCAATTCCTTGCCCGCGTGCTTCTTTATTTTTTTCAGATTTCGTATCTGTCATATCATCAACAATTTGAGCAGTCATCAGTGATTCCATTAAGCCAACTAACGCAAGCGCTAAAGCGTATGGGAAAATGATTGATAATGTTTCAAAGTTAAATGGTACGTCTGGAATAAAGAAGCTCGGTAAACTTTGTGTAATCGCACCTAAATCACCAATCGTTTTCATTTCTAAACTCATCATAAATGCGACAGCTGTTAATAATACTATCGCAATCAAAGGAGCAGGGATCGCTTTAAAATAACGTGGCACGACATAAACAATCACCAATGTGATCGCTATAAAGATATATGTTAGCGTACCCTCTCTCAGAAAATGTGGTACCTGTGCCATAAAGATTAATATGGCTAGTGCATTTACAAAGCCAATCATCACGGCATTTGGGATAAAACGCATTAACTTTGCGATACCAAACACTCCGAATATAACTTGAATAATCCCTGTTAAAATCGTTGCTGCTAATAAATACTGTAAGCCATGATCTGCTACTAAATCGACTATCACCAGTGCCATTGCACCCGTTGCAGCAGAAATCATTCCAGGTCTACCGCCAACAAATGCTATAATAACAGCAATAGAAAATGACGCATAAAGACCGACCATTGGATCGACACCAGCGATAATGGAAAAGGCGATTGCTTCTGGTATTAGTGCTAAGGCGACGACAACCCCTGCCAAGATGTCCCCACGCACATTACCGAACCATTGTTGTTTTAAACTTTGCATGATATTCTCCTTCTTACCTAAAATAAATTCTTTGAATATCATAGCACACTTTTCCCAAAACGGAACCTTTATAGGACAAAATGGAGTGAAATTGAATGATTTACGGTTATCAACGACCGCTATATAACGATGAGGATATGCAATTACAAACAGTTTCCTTAAAGGATTGTGACCAGATTTTTATAGAAAATCATGGTCGTGCGAAAAAGCGTATAGCTCTAGAAGATTTACTGATGACACTAGAAAAAGGCGATACCATTAAGGTACTTCGTTTCTTTAGTATTGCTGATACGACAAGGCATTTAGAAGAACTGCTAAAAATCTGTAAACGTGATGGGGTAACAATTCAATTTATAGAGGAAAATATTACATCTATACAAATCCTAGAAAAATCGTTAGAACAAGTTTTACAATTCTTTTTAACATTCCAAAGCGATATCGTAAAGCAATCGACTACATTGGGGATGGCTGAAGCCAAAGCAAAAGGAAAGTCAATCGGACGGCCTAAAAAGTCTGATGACAATATAAAAAAAGCGATTGAAATGTTCCAAATTGGAAATTTTACGTTGCTTGATATAAAGAATGAAACAGGCATTAGTAAATCAACACTATACCGTTATTTAGAGTCAATCGAAGTCAAAGAACAGTAAATTAAAGCCCTAATTCCAATGTCAAAAAACAAGCCTGCTCAATATTAATCTAAGCAGGCTTGTTTTTGACTTTATTAAGGATTTTATTCAGTTTTAGGTTCCCAAAGCGACGTTGAAGTGACCCCTAAAAGTTAGACACGGTTATTTCATTAGGCAGCTTGCTCAAAATGAGTTCGGTATTGTAAAGGACTCATTTTGAATTTTGCCTTGATTCGTTTCGTGTTGTAGTATTCGATATATTTTGCTAGCTCTTTTTTGAAATGCTCTATACTTTCAAATTCCTTTAAGTAGAGGAATTCTGATTTCATAATGCCAAAGAAGTTCTCCATTACGGAATTGTCGTAACAGTTACCTTTTCGAGACATACTTTGCACAACGCCTCTTGATTCAAGCTTCTTTCGATATTCCTTCATTTGATAGTGCCATCCCTGATCTGAATGCATTAGTAGTTGGTGGTCCTCTGGTAAGCGTTCTAAAGCCTCTTTCAACATGTCTGAAACAAGCGAATAGGTCGGTCTTGAAGCAATTGTATACGTGATAATTTCGCCGTTAAATAAGTCTAATACCGGCGATACATAAAGCTTCTCACTGAATAATTTAAATTCTGTAATATCGGTTACCCACTTCTCATTTGGCGCTTCCGCTGTAAAGTTACGGTCTAAAATATTGGGCGCGATTTTACCCACTGTGCCTTTATATGATTTGTATTTTTTCATACGTACAACACACTTTAAACCTAGCTCTTTCATGATGCGTTGAACCTTCTTATGATTCACCTGTTGCCCACGATTCGATAACTCATCACGAATGCGACGGTAGCCATAACGGCCTTCATGTTCTTCGTAAATAGCCTTAATTTCAACTTTTAAATCGGCATCTAAATCAGGTCGATCCATCTTCTTTCGATGTCATAATACGTGCTACGTGGAATGTCTGCGAATGCCACAAGCGCCTTCACCGAGTATTTCCGCCTTAATTCAAAGATGACCTTTACTTTGTCTTCTTTGGTGATTTGTCCTTGTTTTGAACTAAGGCATTCAACTTTTTTAGGTACTCATTTTCCATTTCAAGTTGATTAATACGCGCTTGAAGTGCTTCTGTAGAGCCTTCTACTGGTAATTTTTTAGATTGATTAGCGGTTTCTTTTTTCATGGATAGACGCCCCTTTTTCTTTGGCTGAAGGGCATCCTTTCCTTGTGTTTCGAACTGTTTTTTCCAATTCTGTATTGATGAAGCAGCCGCTATTTTAAAAATAGCGGCGGTTTCGTATAAGGACGTACCGTGTTCAGTCATATAGTTTAGTACGTCTAGTTTAAACTGCTTCGTGTAATTTGTATATCGTTTTACAAAGGCCTCTACACCATTATGTTCATATTGCTTCACCCAAGTTAAAAGGTAACGATGTGAAACACCTAGATCAGCCGCTACAGCTCTAGCACTCTCTTTTCCCTTTAAATATCTTTGAACAGCTTCTAATTTTTCTTCTGCACTAATTTTAGCCATAGAAAAACTGCACCTCCGATTGTTAG
>JAZLIT010000139.1:0-1533 GCA_045617525.1 Solibacillus sp.
CTCAACTTTCGCAGAGTGAAATCGGCAAATAAGCCTTGATATAACTAGGAAGGCCTGCAATCCATTGTTGAAGTTGACTTTCAATCATTTTTTTCATTTTACTATTCGTTTGTTTAAGGGCATCTTGAAGAAGCTCGATTAATTGCTGCAATGCAACAACCCAATCTAGCTCATTTACTTCATCACATAATTCATAGAAAATCCCGCCTAACGTGCGTTGATCCGTGTTACATCGATTTTGCCAAGATAACACTATATAGCGCGCGAATACAATCGTGGTATGACTAATCAAAGCATCATAGGATTGACTTTGAAACTCCTTTTGGAGTTTTAAAAGGGATTTCGTTGTTTTAAAAAATACCTCAATATCCCATCGCATTCCGTAAATCCGAACGATTTCCTGTTCAGTCAATGTACAATCTGTACTCAAAATCGCCAGCCAATTACTTTTCTTATTTCGATTTTGTATAAAGACAATTTTTACAGGTGTTCCGTTAGCCATGACACAATGTACAGAACGCAAAATCCCCTTTTGTTGTGGAATCGGTTTAGCTAATTGATATAACTTCTTTAGTGAAACCAAGTGCCCATCAATTGTATAGCGTTGTTTGGTTTCTTTTACCATACCGATTACATCTAATCCTTGATTAACAATTTCTTTAACAAGGGGTGGCATAGTAAACCAGGAGTCCATCAGCACATATTCCGCATGAATACCGTTTAACAGGGCACGACGAATCATATCTGGCACTTGTTCAGGCGCAGTTTGAAGTGCATTTTGACGGCGCTTATAACCCGAAGTTCGTTTATCGATGTCGGATGAGATGCCATTAATTTGTGATTTCATTGAGCTGAGTAATGAAAAATCGACGGGTATAAACGAGTGTCCGTCAGACCAACCCAGCGTAAGCATACGGAATCCTTTATAAAAACGCATCTTTAATGATGCATGATCGAAACAGCGTGCAAGAAGCTCCACTTTTTTACTACGATTTCGATCATAAGATGAATCATCAATGATTAGTACCTTAGGACGTTTTTCATCTGTCAGATGGTCCACTTTTTCTACAGTAGCTGCACTAAATGTCAATAAAAATCGACGCCAATTAAACGTAGACTGATTCAGAAAGCGATAAACGGCATCCTTTCCCGGATAACCAGCTGCTTTTTTGGATTCTAAAAGAGCGAACCAGTTTTTATGTTGAAAAATCAGACAGAAAATAAGTTGGAACAAGTAGGAACAACTAAAACCAACTGTTTTAGTAATCCCTGCTTTACGTAAATGCTTAAAAATTCCTAGCTCAGAAAAAATAGAACGAAGTTCATTCGGTAGTTGATTATTCGTGTTGTTTTGGTCTATCATAATAGTAGGCACCTCTTCTATGTGGTAGTGATTTCTCGATAATCTCACTATACCAAAGATGTAGGTGCCTTTCTTTATTTTTACGCAATGTCAACGTACCTATATAGTAAGTTTGAAAGCTCGAAGAGAGTAACATTCACATCAATTTTAGCGGTGCGAAAGTTGAGTTA
>JAZLIT010000140.1:0-2426 GCA_045617525.1 Solibacillus sp.
CTTCATGTTCCTGCATTCGATTCAGCAAGTTGTGACAGTTTAGCTGCTCCCGTTTAACTAACGAATATGAATGGATCTTGAAGAGTTGGAACCAATCAAACCATTACTGGTGGTACAGTAACTGATAAAGATAAAGCAGTACCGCCTAAAGAAGAAGAAAATCCTTCAAACAGTTCATCAGATGAACCAAAGAATACTGAAAAGTCATCATCCGGAAATAGTAATAATAGAAATGATTCCAATCAATCCTCAACAATCCTTTTGCAGAGCTTTGGAGGGGAAGGGATTGATGGATTGTGTACATTTGAAAAGCAGGGAGCATTGTGCGTAGCAGCGTTTAATGCAGCAACTCCTGCAGGATTTACGGAGGCTTTTTCATTTAACCTTAATCTTGATTCAACCGGAAAAACTAAGGTTAATTATGATAAAAAGCAAGGAAAAATTGTGCTGAATATTCCTACGCAGTATCAGAAACAGGGACGAACCTTTGCAGTAATTGGAATTGACAGATTCGGAATAACAAAGATTTTCTATGACAATGATGCTGATGATAAGATATTCACAACAAATCTTGATATAGAAGGGTATGCTTTTTCACTTATATATTCAGATTCCGTTGTAAATCAAAATGGCAAGAAGAAAACTACTACTGTATCAAATAATGGTACTTATGTTGTAAAACAGGGTGACTGCTTATCCAAAATTGCTGAAACTGTTAAAAAGTCTGTTAAATATCTTGCAGAAAAAAATGGACTTGAGAATCTTGATAAATTATATGTAGGTCAAATTTTGAAATATTAGTGAATATTTTTTTAGAACGGGGTTAGTGATTTACTGGATAATCAAAGTTCTTGAGGGTTTGCCAAACTTGTTGAGGGGCAAACTTGAAAAAGCAGGTACTTGTTGAGGGTTTTCCTTGAGGGTCTGGCGAAATGCCAGACCCTTTTTATAGTGGGACTTCTTTACAGTTTACAATAGGCAATCGGTAGAGGCAAGACCTTTACCGGTTGCTTTCTTTATGCGCTCAAGTCGGCCCCTCCGGACCGACAGGACGCTTTTCTTTTGCCCTAAAGTAGCGTTGACCGGCGTGAAATGGGCGGACACTATCAACTTACGGGTCACTTTACGCAAAACGAAAAATATATGGGGATTTGCGCTGATATCATAGTGCATTCTACGGGGATTTGCGTTGATTTTGGTTTACAATTACGGGGATTTGCGTTATACTCTCTTTTGAAAGGTGGTATCTGTTATGGGATATAGTGTTTTTAAGAGAAAAATCTATGAAGAGATACGTGAATGGAAAGATAAATACAGCGAGAAATATGCCCTGTTAATAAAGGGAGCCAGACGAGTTGGTAAGTCTACTATTGCCGAGGAATTTGCAAGGAATGAGTTTAAGTCATATATCCTTATAGACTTTGCACATACAAGTAAAGAAATTATTGAACTTTTTGATGATACTTATAACCTGGATTTTTTCTTTTTGCAGTTGCAGCAGCTGACCGGAAAGAGACTGTATGAGAAAGAATCTGTGATTATATTTGACGAGGTACAGCTCCTGCCTAAGGCCCGACAGGCAATTAAGTATCTTGTAGCTGACGGTAGATATAAGTACATTGAGACCGGTTCTCTTATATCAATAAAGAAAAATACAAAAGATATCCTGATTCCGAGTGAGGAGCGAAAGATATCAATGTATCCGATGGATTTTGAGGAGTTTCTGTGGGCAATCGGTGATGAGATAACTGCAGATACGATAAGAATGCTTTGGCAGAACAAAAAAGCTGCAGGTAACTCAATGCACAGAAATATCATGCGCCTTTTCAGATTATATATGCTGGTAGGCGGGATGCCTCAGGCGATAGAAACGTATTTGGAACAGAATAATCTGGAGGCCGTCGATGAGACAAAAAGAGAAATCATCGATTTGTACGAGGAGGATTTTACCAAGATTGATGCAGGCGGATTGGCCGGAGATATATATGATGCCATTCCTGCAAGCCTTAATGGAAATGCTTCGAGATATGTTCTGGCAAATGCACGAGAAGGAGCAAGATCGGAGCAGGTGTGGGAATTAATCCCGGATATGCTTAGTTCTTATACGGTAAATATCGCATATCATTCCAATGATCCTATTGTTGGAATGCCATTAACGAAGGACACCGGACGATATAAGCTGTTTACATCTGACACCGGATTATTTATCACATTGGCATTTAAGGACAAAAACTATACTGAAAACATTATTTATAATAAGCTGCTTTCTGATAAGCTGGATACTAATCTCGGATATATTTATGAGAATGTTGTGGCCCAGATGCTTACTGTTAAGGGCAATAATCTTTTCTACTATACGATGGGAAGCGAGACATCGCATCATTTGTACGAGATTGATTTTCTGGTTTCATCAGGTGATAAGATAT
>JAZLIT010000141.1:0-1249 GCA_045617525.1 Solibacillus sp.
GAGCGCACGCCTGATAAGCGTGAGGTCGATGGTTCGAGTCCATTTAGGCCCACCATATAATTATTCCGAAGTAGCTCAGTTGGTAGAGCATCCGGCTGTTAACCGGCAGGTCGTAGGTTCGAGTCCTACCTTCGGAGCCATTTTTATGTTTATGGGGAAGTACCCAAGCGGCTCAAGGGGCGCCCCTGCTAAGGGTGTAGATCGCGTAAGCGGTGCGAGGGTTCGAATCCCTCCTTCTCCGCCATAAATATTTTAGGCCCGTTGGTCAAGCGGTTAAGACACCGCCCTTTCACGGCGGTAACACGGGTTCGAATCCCGTACGGGTCATAATTAAAAGTCCGAGATGATATTAAATCATCTCGGACTTTTTTGTGCTTATTTTTATGGCTCTGTACTATTTGTTGGGGTAACCACTCAATTTTGTGCAGAAAAAAGGCACAAAATCACGCTTATTTATATACTTGAATTGTCTAAAAACCAGTATATGAATGGTGATTTGTGCTATATGAATAATAACATGATAATTCCAGGATTAAAAGATGTGATCATCCATGAGATTAAAGAATACCTTGATCGCGTTGCGATACACGTTTCTTACTAAAAAAGAACAGGTTTGTCCCTCTTGTGGCGTTAAAACAACTAAAGTTCACGATTATCGTATACAAAAGGTCAAGCATTTAAAGTGGTTTGAACGTTTAACAATCCTTTTTTATAAGAGTCGTCGCTATGTTTGTGTTTGTGGAAAGCGATTTTCGCATGCCTGGCATTTGTAGATCGTTACCAGCATTTTTCGAAGGAATGGAATCAAGGTGCCAGGATTCGTTCTGTAAAAGCGAAGACTTTTAAGGAAGCTGCGGATGATTTAGGCACATTAAGATCGACCAGTAATTATCGCCGGTCGTTTTCATTACTGCCGTTTTATTCACTGGGCAGTAGATGATGTTCGCCGTAAAGTTCAAAAAGAATGGCATCCCTATGATCGTTAAAAATTGGGAGCGTATGCGATATGTATTGCATAAAGATAAGGCTAAATTAACAAAAGACGAGCTATGGTATTTAGAACGTTACACTTCTATGTTTTCAGAATTGAAAGAAGCCTATGAACTAAAAACTTTATAAAAAGTGGCAGCGGGATTCGAAGGAAGAAAAGGATTTTACAGTTGTAAAAGTTGGATTATTAGATTTTTACTGGAAGGTAGAGGTACAAAAATTCAGCGTTTTTAAAAGCTATTCAAGACGTTTAAAATTG
>JAZLIT010000142.1:0-2017 GCA_045617525.1 Solibacillus sp.
TATTTTTGGCTATATATTGGATTATTTCCAATCCACTTCAGGTAATGTTGGGGACGGATACTATTATGGTTTCATCGCTCCAGTTATTTTTTCCGCAATTGGGTTGATTGGTATAGTTTCCTATAATGAAAAGCAAAAGTGCTAAGTACAGGGAAATAAAACGAAAGGCTCACTAATCCATTAAGGTGCTTTTGCTAAATGAGGATGAGGGCTAATTAAAAAGGGTCATTGTAGAGATACTTTACAATGACCCTTAATTAATATGTATAGAAGTTAATATTTAATAAGTGTTGCAACTAGTTCGAATCCGGCACCAATTGTCCAGAAAATTACATAGTCATTACGCTTAACTTGTCCAGAAAGTATGCCTTCATGTAAAGCGATGAACGGGCTACTTGTTCCGGTGTAGCCAAATCGATCACCGACATACACTATTTGGTCTTCTGTTAAATTAAAGTGCTCCTGGATTCGTTTAATATTATTTAATACAGATTGCGTGAAGCAATATTTTACTTCACTATGCTTGAGGTTATTTCTTTTTAATAACGTATCAAGCATTTCATATGTAGCTTCAAGTACAATACCACCGTCAAGAGGTATACTTTTAGCAAATTTTAAATTGCCTGTCTCACGAATGCCTTTTGTCAGCCCTTCTGCCGGATACATCATATTCTCTGCAAAGATGGTATTAATATGATAGGCAGAATCAATAAATCCTACTTCCTCATCAGTTCTTTCGATTATTATTGCAGCAGCTCCATCAGCAAAAGAAGCATAATACAGAGGGTCATTGGGATCACTTATTAAAGACCAATAATCCGCACCAACAATTAAAGCCTTTTGGATTGAGGTATTTGACATCATATAATGACTAACTTGTTCTAAAGCTACAGTCATACCCGCACAGTTAGCATTTAAATCATAGGCGATTGTTCCTGGCTTTGCCTTAAGGTAATCAAATAACCGAATAGCATTAGAAGGTAATGTTGTTTCGGGTGTTTGAGATGTAAAAATAATCATATCAAGATCCGTTGCCTTCATATTTGATTTTTCTAGAACGGAATTAGATGCTTTAATTGCCATTGTTAAAGCTGTTTCATTGGGATCGTCACAAATATAACGTTTATCTCGCCCTAACGCCTTTAAAAATCCCCTTATGTCTTGTCCTAGTGCATCAAAGTGATCGATGTAAAATTGGTTATCTACCTCGTTTGATGGGTGGTAAATTGCAACGTCTTTAATTTTTACTCTGTTCATTAGGTTAACTATACCCCTCTCATTACCCGCACCAAAGCATTATATTTAATAAAATTTACTTTGAGATTACTTCAGCGTTTGTAAGGCCTGCATTACGTGCTAAACGTGTTAACTGCATTTTTAAAACTACATCATTTTGAACAACAAAAATATTCTTTTTGAACCCAACTTGCTTGTATAGCCCCATTGCCTCAGTTAAATTCACAGTTAGGTCTGGCGTCAATACTTTCATGTTAGTGCAATCTATTTCTAAATCGAAAGACGTTGCATCAATAGAACTTACTGTACGTTGAAATTCAGTAGTGAAACGCTCTACTTCAGCTAGAGTAATTTTCTCACCTACATATATTTCGATTTTTTTTAATGCTTCATTTTTTTTGATTTTGTACGTTGAAACTGTCATTGATATCTCTCCTAAAATATAATTATTTAACTATTCTATTTTATCTAAAAAATTGTATATAAACAAAATTCTTTAGGACTAAATAAATGCAAAAGTTAAATACTATAAACAGGAAAATAATTACTATTTTACTATATTTGTATACTAAACAATAAATTGGTGAGCAATTACGCCATTGTAAGGCTGCGGCTTGATGAAGGATAAAAATTATAATTAAAATTGAATTAAAATGTTTATATTGCACATATTAATTATGATTTCACTGTCAAACTTAGGAGGCGGAACGAATGAGTAAAAAGGTCGAATTAGATCCAAAATCTCAAAAAATCCACCAGAACTGGACACGGATTAAGCATC
>JAZLIT010000143.1:0-30136 GCA_045617525.1 Solibacillus sp.
GATAGAATTTTACATCACGCAAGCGTCGTAACAATTATTGGTGATTCATACCGTATTAAGCAACATCTTGAACCAGAAAACGAGTAGTTTTGTACACCCTTAAACGAGCATAAATGTACATATTAGTGTTGACATTTATAGCTATTATATTTAAACCTCATTAAAGAAAGGAGGTTTAGCAGTTGGATACTGATTTAAAAGATAAATTACTATCAACTTTTGATGAAGAGATTTCAAGTGAAATCATCCAAATTTTTATCCAGCTATATCTTTATGAACAAGAATATCAAGAAATATAAGTTTTCATCTTATTCGCCTAAAAAGATTTATTGGAAGCGTAATAGCAGCAAGAAAAAATATTCTGTCGGCATACAACTAACTTTAGACATTTAAATGTATATTTCCTCCTATTTTTAGGAATTGTTTTGTATATAAATTAAAAGGAGGGAATACGATGTCTACACAATGCAGAGTTTTAAAAGTTAATTATTCAAATGAGCTTTCTAAAAAGTCAGCCATGTGGATTAAAAAATATATTAGGTCATTTTGAGTCAGCGAATCCTCGAAAAAAATATTACAAAATAAAAACCACCTCCCAAGAAACCTTAGGAAGTGGTAATTCAAAGTCGAATAAATTGTGAGCTATACTACTTCTTAAAAGCAGCACAACATTCGAGAATATTTAATTAATCTAATCGCTAAAACTACACCTTATAGCATGCTGTAAGCCCTTGTTACTACTAGCTTACATCATTCCTGGCGTAAGGTGAAAGTGTGTAATATCTATCACGATGTGTTCCAAAAGTGCGGTAAATCAAGGTTTATGGAAATCATAACTGTAACATCTTTCATGATAATTAATCTTTTTTCATCAGATTGCGTTAGCAAAATGTTAGCATGCACCTCTGCTTTCTTCTTCCGTACTTCAATCGAAGATTTTATTCTAGATTATTTACTCTAATTACAACAAGTGCTTCGCTTCTTTTACAGAATGTTAATTGTGGCTGATATTTCGATGAATAATTACTCTTAATAAAGGTGATTGCTTAATAGCCTCACCAACTAATTTGCTTAATCCAACGCAGCAGCCTTATACTTATCAGTGATTTCAAAAACCTTATTATTTACTTCATTATTTTTATTACCAATTTACCAACTCCATTTAATATGCAATTTTATTGATTAAAAAATTTTTTCAAAGCTTTCTCAGTAATTGAGTAATATCTTTTTCCATTAGTGTAATAAGAAATATATTTTGTCTCATCTGTAGTTATTTTTTCAATAGCCTTTGTTATTGCCAAATGGTGTTTATCTAATACATCGCCCAATTGTTTAGCTGTCATTGGTGAATTTTCATTAAACAAAGTTCTTAAAATATTCATACAAACATCTGGAAGGGATTCATTTTTCCATTTTTCTTGAAGTTCTTTTTGTAAACTAACATACTCATCTTTAGCCCTAAGAGTAATTTTTTGACCACAGTTAACACATCTTCCATGTTTCTCTATTATTATTAAATCTTGATCATCAAACTCATAAGAACATTTTTCACATATATTGGTTTTACTTTTCCGGAAAAAATTATTAATAAATTCATCTAAATCAAATTCTGGTTGTCTCCAATAATCATATCTATTTCTAAGTTTAGGTCTCCCATAGTCTATTTTCTTTTCCATGCAAAAACCATAGTTTAAACCGAAATAAGAAATCTTTGATCCATCAGCTTCTTTAGGACTTCCTTCATTAAATTTTGTCACAATAAAATACAACTCTAAAGTCTTTAATAACTTATCGTTATTAGTTCTTATACTAAAATGTGAAGTTGGAACCCATAAAGCAGAGGTAGCGCGACTTTTACTTTCAATGGTATCTATAAATATTTTTTTTAATTTTGATTTATTATTTGTATAAAGTTTAACTATATCCCTCTTAGTTTGGTACTGGGTTTCGACAATCTCATCAGCAAATTTATTTTGAATTAGTTGTGTAATCATTCCTTCTTCATCATCATAAAATGATTGCTTATATCTTATATCATTCTTAAAATCCGGCAGAATATTTCTATTAAAGTAACTTAATGAAGCATTTTCCAAATCTACAATCTGAATTTTTTTCCCCTTCGAAATACTACTTAACATGCAATAATTCAAGATAAATCCTAATGCTCTCGGTATACCTGATGATATGTAAAATAGCATTGTAAGATATTCATTTAAACTTTCTGTACCGGTATCAAAAATATCATCTAATTCTATATCTTGATTCACATAATATTTTAATCTTTTCTCTAAAGTTCTTTGTACATAATTAATTGTAGTACTTTCCACCTTATCATACGTAGAAGATAGAGGACCAAATGCATCGTAAAAATCAAGTGAAATAACAGGTAGTTTAGTACTATCTATATTCCCTAAATATGTTCTTGTAGGATAACCTGCTAACTTAATTACGAAAGAATCATTGTAAGAACTTATAATTGGTGCTATAAGTGAATCTACAATTACTTTTTGATTTTCTTTACTTAATTCACTAAAATCATCTAAAAATAAATAAACTTTATCTTTACCTTTTGACTTTAATATTTTTGTAAATTCTTTTAGTATGTTATGTACAGAAAAAATTCTAATTTCATTCTTAGTGAAAGTTTCAGTTATTTCATCACTCTTTATTTTTTCATATTCCCCATTCCCTTGTAGTAATGAACCACTTATTACTTCCTCTAGATTTGTGTCTACTGCAACTTTCTTATTTGTTTGTTCTAATTGTTTTTTTACTGTTTCAATCTTTCTTCTGAACTCCGGGTCAATATACTCCCCATTTTCTATTTTAGAGAATAATTCATTAAAGACTCTCTTTGATGAGAATAAACTAGTACACTTTTCTTTCATTTTTTCAAATATTGCTGTTAGAAAGTTCTTATACATCATATCCTTTTGAAGGATTTCTTTTAGTTTATCTGTTGTATCTATTGATTCTAATTCTTCTATACAAGTCTGAAGATTTATGTATACAGAAAAAAGATTTTTTGTACTATCAATTTCCTTTTCTGCCGACATAAAAATTGTCGATTTCCCAGTACCCCTTCTCCCTAAAAATAAAGTGTGGTTTTCATCCTTTGCTTGTCTTAATACATAATCATCATTAAATAAATCAACATATAAATCCTTTACAATACTTTTTCCATTTTCTTGTATATCAGGTCGTCCACTCTTTTGTAATGATTTAAAAGCCTTTTCTATACTAGTAGATACCGCTTGAAGTTCAAATTCATTCATTTCTTATTTCCCCTCTCATCAAATATAACTTCTATCTTGATATTTTTAGTTTAGTGATTACAACCAAAAAATTAATTTCCAAAAATAGTTCCATTTAATTTTACCACATTTAAATTTTGTATTTTTATAACCTTCTATAATTTTTAAATAACCTAAAATTATCGATATTTTTTGTTTTTCTTATCCTCCAACCAAGAACTCTCCGAAATTTATGTAATAGCATATTAAATCTAATATTCTCGTCTACTGGTGAGATGAATCGATGCAAAAAGCTAACCTCTAATGCTAATTCCACCATTTTATGTATTAAACAATAGCTCTATATAGCTTCCAAAAATTTAAAGTTTTAGTGAGTAATAATTTTTAATTTTCCTAAAGATTTTTTAAATCTAAAATAACAATAAAAACAGACGGTCAATTAAAGGTGAATTATCACACTCCTAAACCGTCTGTTTTTTATGTGTATCAATATTAAATTAGATATTTCAAAGACACATTTAGAGCCTATTTCTTATTCATCGTCTACGGTTTAGTTGAGTCATCGCGCCACTTAATAGCTATTAATACATCTGAATACCATATGCCATCCTGCCTTATCAAGAAGATCCTTTTTTCAATGTTTTATGGTTTTACTAAAATCAACTTTTTCAAATCAATTCCTTCTTTACCATATAACTCAGGTGTATTTTCTTCTTCAATTCCTTCTAGCATTAACGCTGCTTTTGCTTGTTTAAATGCTTTTTCTACCGAGTAGCCAAACCCTAAAGCTGAATAAAATTGAGCAGAAAATACTCTAGCCGCTTCATCTCCTATAGATGTATTCATTCCTATCGCAGCATCTAAATATTCTGTAACTGAGTAAGCCTGATTATATGAGAAACAAGTATTAAAGAAAACCAATTTTATATCATCGGAAGTAGTAACCATCGATTGAACAATAGCTTCTTTAGAAACAAACTTTGCATTACCTGCGTTGTCTTGTAAAACTAATTGATCTTCATCTGAACCATGCCCACTAAAATGAATTATAGTAGGATTTATTTCATTTATTCCCTGTAGAATATCTAATGGTCTAGCTGCCCATTTTGTTACAAACTCTATAGAATTCCTATATTCAGATTGTCTAATTTTAGTTTCTATTTCTCTAGCTTCTTCATCTAATCTTAAAGGATGTGAATCTAATGGATTAGACGCTATAAATAGTACCGTAATCTTTTCAGGTATATTTTTTAGCTCAGCTATTTCCGTTTGAGTTTGATGATGGAGCTGTTCATGCTTAGAAATAGAAACTTGCATATTCTCAATTTCAGAAAGCTGTTTTTTTTCAAATTCCATTCTTTTTTTTATTTCCCTCGATTCTTCACGATGTAATTTACTTTCTTCAGCAGATATTTCAGTAGATTTCTGAGCTATCTTTTTTTCAATACCTGAAATTTTTTGACTTACTTTACTTAATTGAGTATTATACCTTTCTATTTCCCGTGTTTTAGATTGAATTGTTGAGCTATTTTTGGTTCTTAGAATACTCTTTCTCGCAAAAGTAATTTTCTTTTCTAAATCAGCAACTTTTTTTATTTCTGAAGCTTTATCTGATTGTAATTTAGATAATTCTTTCTTTTTCCTTAAAACGGTATTAGCGATAGTCGAAGACGTTGGCAAATCATTCACCCATTTCTTATAGATAATAGGTTATACACTACGAATCTATAACCTTTTATAAGTTTCAATTAAATAATTTCAATAGAATGTCGTATCGATCCACCTGCAAGTCCTAAATCTATTGTAATATTCCACATACCTGTTGAGGATGCAGGTATTATTACAGTATTATTAATCACTTGTCCATAAAAATAACTATGTTTACGCCCATTTCTATAATTACTAAAATTACTATCACTCATAAATTTTACATTCGCCGGCCGATTTAATGTTACTCGAACTCTTTGTCCTTCTCGAAGAAACATTCGTTTGTGTAAAAATTGCATAATTTATCACCCCTTCGGTGGATATGGGTCATTGCCATAACTATTTCTTTCACGAATTTGGCCTTCACGATTATGAATGAACAGCTCACTTTTTTGATTTTTAGCAATACTCTGCGCTGCTTTAATTGCTTGTTGTTGTGTTTGATGGATACTAGTTGCGCGTGAATTACCAGCGCCTTTAACTTGCCACATACCATCTTTAGGTGTTACGTGTTGATTCTTACCCAAAATACTCAGCTCCTTTTAATCTAACAGTTTAAAAAGAACTAACCGTCCACAATTAGCTCATATGATAATTATTTGCTACTTTTTATCGACTTTATTTGGTTCAGATTTTTGCTTTTCTTGTGCTTTTTCCTCAAGGAAAGCTTGATGTTTTTCTATAGATACATCCCAACAAAAGGCTTTAAGACCTTGATCTTTAGCGTATTTCCGAACACCTTTAACTGTAATATAAGGGCGACAAATTTTTATTGTTTTTTCCATAATGATCCTCTCCTCAAGTTATGATAAATTCCTATCAATTCCTTGCAGTTGAGACCAAAATATGTTAAAGTTCAGATAATTTTAATGTTATTTTATCTACTATCGCTTCTGCAAAAGCGATGTGAACGGAAGTAGAATTTACTTCTGAACCTTAAACTGTAGTTGGTTCCCTGCAAGGAGTCCATCTACAGTTTTTTTTATTTTCATCACCCATTGCACTACTCCTTTCATCTTGAGATAATTCAATGACTAATAATTTAAACTAAAAAATATTTTCTGAATATTAAAGACGTAATTCGGATTATAATTACCTTGTTTTCAAAATGCAAGAAAATAGTTCGAACATGCATTCTTATTGGTATTATAATCCATTTTAATAGAATATTACAGAAAAATCAAGGTACACAACACAATATATTGTGTTATGTTTTTACAAATAAATCTATATGTTGCGAAAATAGTCTGTTAGGAGTGTTATAAAAATTGAAACTCATGAATTTAAATGCCATGAATTTAGCAAAAGTAAATTACCTATCTAGCTATGAACTTTATTTAGTTTTTCTACAAACCATTTTATTAATTTTTATCTCTGTTCCTTACACCATAGGGGATATCAAAATCTATTTCTTACTAGCCTTTATGTTAGTATCTATTGTTCAAATCATTTTTTTCTCTATTAGACGTGGAACTTCTAATTATAAAACAAAATATTGTGTTTTAATGGTTCTATATATCGCTCAATTTTTTTTAATGATTATTGTTATATCTTTTCTGCAAATGATAAACGACCACATAATTTTTCAAAACATGCTGGCAATTATTTCTGTAATATTTTTTTGCATTATTGGATTTTTAAGTTTGAGCATGTCAATAAAATACATCTTCTACTTGAGATTAAAGAAAATGTTTCCGACACACGGGGATAAAGAAAACTCAGCAGAAGTGAAATTAATAAATTTAGCACCTTTTTTATCGGTTGATAAGCAAATAGCGTATCTATTACTCCACTATGGAATAAATTTAACGATTTACGGTTACTATACATTCTTATGTCTACTAGCATTTAAACTAGCTGATTTCTCAAAATGGGAGTTATTCAATCAAATACAGATGTTCATACAGCGATGCACCTTTATTAACTTTTCAAATGCAATAGGGTTATTTTCTATATTCCTGGCTCTTCTAACTATTTGCATACCCGCACAACAAAAGATCCGTTATGAAGCAGAGCAAAGGTACTTTGCGAAATTCAAGTAATAATAAAAGATGTTGATCCCCTGGGTTCAACATCTTTTTTATATATTCTCATACTTTTTAAATTCTAACACTAACAAATAAGTCTTTAGTCCTGTTAGAACGAATAGAAATCAAAGCTATTATATTTACACTTTTTTTAGAAAGGAGGGTTTGTGCTTGGATAATAATAATTTCAAGGAGGCTTTGTTAGCAAAAACTAATGAAGATATCTCTGAGACTGTAATTCAAATTTTTATCCAGCTCTATCTTTATGAACAAGAACATCAAGAAGTATAAATTCGCATTTTATTCACCTAGAAAAGTTTATTGGAAGCGTAATAGCAGTAAGAAAAAATATTCAGTCGGCATACAACTAACTTTAGACATTTAAATGTATATTTCCTCCTATTTATGGGAATTGTTTTGTAAAACCATTGAAGGGAGGAATTGATATGTCTAAGCTTTGTAGAGTTGTGAAGGTTAGTTACTCAAACGAACTTTCTAGAGAATCTGCTATGTGGATTGAGAAGTATATCGAATCGATATTAATTCAAGAAATTATCGGTAAAGATATTACAAAACTCCATCTGTTATTAATGAAAAGCGAGGAGTAGATATGAGTAAAGAAGAATATATTATTGTTTACAGTCGAGTTAGTTCTGCAGCGCAAAGTCTTTCAATGCAAATTAGTCTCGCAAAACAGTATTTAGAACGTGAAAATATCGATTCAAGTGAAGTTCAATTTATCGATGATCATGATGTATCAGCAACAAAACTATCTATGTATGATAGAAAAGGATTAAATAAGCTAATAAAACAAATTAAAGCTGACAAAGCACACAAAGTAATTGTTTATAAACGAGACAGACTTGCGCGAAACTTTTATGAGTATTCTGAGCTAGCAAAATTATTTATTAATTATAATCTTGAAGTAATTTTTACAGCTTCGGATGAACCACCATTTTCAAATAACCTAGCATTAGAATCATTTTATGGTATCTTCGCACAAATGGAAGGTAATAGCATTAAAAGTCGTACAGATGATGTTCGTAAGCAATATCCTTCTAATATTTTTGGTTATATACGTAATAAGAACGAAGGCTTAGTCACTTATACTGCTAACCCTGAAAAAGCTGATGTGGTTCGTTCATTATTTGAAAAAGCTGCTAGTATTACATCGGCAGAGATGTTTATCGATTTTTTGATTGAAAAACATCCATTTAAGTTTGAGCAGAAAATAAAGGTATTAACAAATTCTTTTTACGCTGGTTACTTCCAGAAAAATGAGTTGTTTCAAAAGTTATCACATGTAGAACCTTTAACAGATTTAAGCTCTTTCAAAAAAGTAAATAGCATCATTGATACGTATTTAAAAGACTTTAATAATGCCTTAAACCTAACACCTACACTAATGTACAAGTTACCAAAATGCGACTATTGTAAAAATACAATGAAAGTGAAACGACAGCATCCTTTAGATTCCGGTCAAATTTATTGCAGTAACGGTCATAAGAAAGTAGAAATCTCAATTGTAGAATATAATCAGCAAATTTCACTAACTTTACATGAAGAGTTACTAAAATTTAAACACTCTCATTTACGTAAAATTGCAGTTAATACTTTAAAAGGCGAAAAAGTAGCGTTAGAACAACAATTAAAGCAACTAAAAAATAATTACCAAAATGCTCTATTAGATTTAACTTCATCATTCGATTCTGTAGATGCACGATACGATAAATCTTTAGCAACACTCGATTTATTAAAAAACTCAATTTCAATAACATTAGATGAAATTACAATGATAGACAACTTAATTGAAGAAATAAAAACCTTAACAGATTATTTAAATTCATTCAATTTAACTTTAAGTACTGAAGATTTAATAAATATAGCTACATTACTTGTAGAAGATATTCATGTTGGACATGATTTCACCTCAATTACATTATTTCTTACAGCAACAGAAAACGGAGTAACTTAATGTTAAATAATAATATTACTGCTTACAAAACTGTAGCCTATATACGTTTTTCAGATGAGAAGCAAAAAGGTAATCATTCCATCGAGATACAAAAAGCACAAATTTTAATGTTTGCTGAGCGTAACAATCTTGAAATTGTAAGATGGTGTATTGATGAATCAACTAGTGCCTACTCTAAAAAGATTGAATCTCGTAAAGGTATGCAACAAGTTATTGAACAAATACAAAATGGGGCTGAGGCCTTATGTTTCTATGAGGAATCTCGTTTAACTCGACAGATTACAGATTTTTATTTTTCTGTTTACTCACATATCAAAGAGCAGTTTCCACATGTTAAATTTTATAGCACACAAACTGAAGGAGAATGGGATCCAAATAATCCATTAGTCCAAGCTAAATTCGTTTTTGCAAATGAAGAGTCTCAAATAAAATCTGTTCGTGCTAAAGATACTCAATCTGAGATTTTAAAAGAAAAAAACCTATCTCGACCTGGTTCAAGAATACCGACAGGCTATGAAATAGTGGAAGGTAATTTAGTCCCTAATAAAGACTTTCGCGTAGTTTTATTAATTTACTACCTCGCCATTTGGGGACATTCACATCAAACAATTGCAACTTATTTAAATAACGCTAATATCGTTACGAAGAAAATAACTACTTGGCATGGCAGCACGATCAGTTATATATTAAATAACCCTGCTTATGATGGTATTTTACAATGGCATAGCAATAAAGAGGTTTTTACTTTTACAAACACTCACAAGTCTATTGTTGGACCAACTATGTTGCATCTTAGTAAACAAAGCTTGGAACTCAAGAAAAAGTATGGAAAAATGGATACACCATTTTATTTCCGCGATTTATTAGAATGTAAAAATTGTTGCTCTACTTTAGTAGCAAAAGATAATTCCCCACGAGGAAAGAGTAAACAATACTTAGTTTACAAGTGTGCCTCATGCAAAGAGAGTGTTAATATCGAAATCGTTCATGAAGCAGTGTTTCATGAACTTACAAATGGTATTAGTACTCAAAAAGAAAAACTAATTAAAAATGCTTATGAACAGTTATATAGTTGGCAGATAAAATTCCATGAATTAAAAGAAACTGTAATTCATCAATTAAAAGCTCACCATGAAAAGCTCGGACTTCTACAGCAAAGTAATAATCCGAATAAAGAAGCTTTAATGAATTCTTTTAATGAATCAATTCTGTATTTTAAAACAAAAAAAGATGAATACAATTCTTTAATTAATACTATCGATGAGCTGTTGAATGATAGCGGATTTAATAAAACACTCGATATGCTTTTACAAAGTCATATTTATAATTTATCGAATACCGAAAGAAGAATTTTTAGTCTTAGCTTCATCAATAAGATTCAAATTGATTTCCAAAAAGATTGTGATTTAACAATTGATTTTCGTTTAACACCTTTTGTTGCATTAGAAAACTTTCTGGTTGAAAAACCGAATTAATTTCTAAGCTACTGGTTAGAAAACCGAAATAATAAAATAGTCTTCATAAATTTGAAAACTCACATTTAGTAAAGCCCTTTATTTCAAAGGCTTTAGCTAAAGTTTAATCGGTTTTCTGACCACTTTAGGATACTATAGTGGTTAGAAAACCGAATATATAATTTAAATACTGGTTCCAAAACCGAAAAATTTCATTTTAATTTAAAATCGCTCTTCGAATATCAAAAAATGCAGATATAATGATTAACACTAATTGAATAATTCTCTATAAACGAAAACCGTAACGAGATTTGGTTCACATTTTTATGTGATCTATTTCTGTTGCGGTTTTTTTATTCAAATTATTAATAACTCATTGTATTTTGAAAGGATTTGTTTGAAATGAAAAACACAAAAGCTTATTTAACATGGGAATCACTACCCGACATTTTAAGCGCGCAGCACATTGCTCTATTTTTAGGCATCTCGCGTCGGAGAATTTATGAACTGTTTCAACTAAATCCAGCAGATGGTGGTATTCCTAATTTTGAAATCGGTGCTTCTAAACGCGTATTAAAATCCGATTTACAAACATGGATTACAGATAAAAAACAAAATTAACTCATAAGGGAGATTAGATAATTATGAAAGGTCATTTTAAAAAACGAGGTTGTAAATGCGTAACAAAAAATTGCACATGCGATAAAACTTGGTCTGTTGTCATCGACATTGGGAAGAATCTGCAGACAGGTAAACGACAGCAAAAAACTTTAAGTGGCTTTAAAACCAAAGAAGAGGCAGAAATTGCAGTCACTTCCTTAATTAATGAGATTAATCATGGAACTTACTTTTCTGAGTCCGGTATTCCATTTAAAGATTTCATTGATACATGGTTGCTTGAATATACGAAAAAGGTAAACCCAAAAGAAAGTACACTTCGATTAAGAAAGTATTATATTCATAAACTGCTACCTTATTTTACCTATGCATCTCTTAAAGACATTTCAAAAGATCTTTACCAGGACGCTATTGATGATTTAACACAAAAAGGATATAGCAAAAGTACGCTCAATGGTATTCACTTTACGGCTAAAATGCTGTTTAAACTCGCTGCAAGTAAACAATTTATTAAAGTTAATCCTACAGCAGATGCTTATGTACAACGTGAACAGCAAGAAATTATTGAAATGGATGAAGATGAATTACCTATTTACTTTGAAAAGGACGAGCTTGCTATATTCCTAAAAACCGTGAAAGAAAAAGGGTTATATCTTGATATATTAATCTTTTTCACTTTGAGTTATACAGGAATGAGGATCGGTGAGTTAGTCGCTTTGAAATGGAGGAATATAGATTTCACTAACAATACGATTAGTATTACGAAAACCTGCTATAATCCAAAAAACAATACGAAGAAATATAAACTTCTTCCTCCTAAAACAAAAAAATCTCGCCGTACTATAGTCGTGGATGAATTTATAATGAGCCTATTTAAAACGCATTACAAAGAGCAACAGCAGCTTATTAAACATTTGGGCGATAGTTATGACGATGAACAGTTTATATTCGCAAATACGAACAAATATCCTGGATACCCTATTTTAATTAAACTTATAGAAAATAGAATGAAACGGTTATTAAAGTTGACTGCCTTAAATCTTAAAGTAACACCGCACTCACTACGTCATACACATACATCTCTTTTAGCAGAAGCTGGTGTCGATTTAGACGAAATAATGGAGCGTTTAGGCCATCAAGATGATGCAACGACACGAAATATTTATTTGCATATTACATCTGTTCGGAAGAGTGCAGCTGCAATTAAATTCAGTAATTTAATGAATAATATTTCGGCTTAGTTTTTTTTTTATGATGAATTGTAATATTAAGTGCAACACCCGTAAGACAAAATAAAAGAAGCCCATAACGACCTCGTGTAAAATGTTAGTTACCACACCAAACATTAGAGGAGGAATCGTTATGAGCTACACTCATCTTACCATATCTGAACGTTCGAAAATAGAAACTTATGTTGAATTAGGCTATTCACTTAGAGAAATTGCATCGCGCCTTAAGCGAAGCCCTTCAACGATTTCAAGAGAATTACGTCGTCATGCGAATTGCACGATTGAACAAGCACAAGTCCGTTATCAAACCAATAAATCGAACTGTGGAGCGAAGTTAAAACTAACCCTTGAGTTAAAAGAAACGGTTCAAGAAAAATTAGATGAAACTTGGTCGCCTGAACAAATTGTCGGCCGCTTATATCAAGGGAAACTGAGCTTTAAAAGCATCTACCGTTGGATTTATAACGGCTTATTAGAAGTGCCTGTAACGGTTCTTCGTCAAAAGGGAAAACGTCAAAAGCCTCGTGAAACAAGAGGTCGATTCAATATTGGTACACCAATTTCAAAGCGGCCAAAAGAAGTTCGTAAGCGTCAAAAATTTGGACATTGGGAATTAGATACAGTTGTTTCTGGACGCGGACAGGCAAAAGGCTGCGTAGCTACATTCATTGAGCGCAAGACACGTTGGTATACAGGCGTTTTAATTCCGGATCGTTCTGCAAATTCCATGGAGGCAGCTATTAAACTGTTACATCAGCAATTGCCCAAAGGTGCAATTAAAACAGCCACGACGGACCGTGGTAAAGAATTTAGCTGTTACAATGTGCTCGAGAAAGATTTAAACATCCAGGTCTATTTTGCGGATGCTTATTCTTCATGGCAACGCGGAAGTAATGAAAATGGAAATGGATTACTACGTGAGTTCTTCCCTAAGAAAACGAATTTTGATTACGTTACCACAGATGAGATGAACCAGGCTCTTCACCTCATCAACAATCGACCAAGGAAATGCCTTAGTTGGAAAACTGCATACGAGGCGTTTAAGGAAGAACTGTTGCACTTAATTTGACAAACCGTCTTATGTAAAACTCTTTAATAATCTCAAGACAGAAGCTAAAATAAAGTATTTCAAGTATCTCTTTTGAATTAAAATTTATAAATAGCACTTAAATATATACTCTTCAATAGAAAAAGGTACAACACTAAAGTTTGTACCTTTTTTATTTATTACCAAGCTTTCATTTGGAAACGGTATTAAGATTTATATTGCATAAATCTTTAATGAAAGTAGAGACGCTTCTTCAACAATCGCGCCCGTTTTGTTGAAGAGCGTTGTTCAACTAAAGCTAACATAAAAAGCTGATAAACAATGCCCTCTTAAGGCACGAACGAATAAAAAACAAAAAGCGTTAAATCCTCCTTGAATATCAACGCCATTGTTAGTTAGTAAGTAAAAATATAGTACATTTATTTCTCCGTCTATATAAAACGCTGGTTTTAAACTTACTCATTCGAGTATTAAATTTTAATTTATTTTATTGATTTTGCATTCATAACAAATTCAGTGTCCTCTTTCAAACGAAGGATATAATTCATTATAAACGAAAGCTCTATTTTCCCTTCTTTATAATGAGCATCTAAAGCTTCAAAGTGTTTACTAACTAAGTAATTAAATAACTCGTCTTTACTAATGTTTTGCTTCTCAGCAATTTCAAGCATACTGTAATTTTTTTTCAGCTTAAAGTATTCTTCCTCTGTTATGCCTAAGAAATTTGTTAAACTAACAAAGTCAGTTTTAAGACTAAAAACAACTTTGCCTTCACCTTCATTTGTATCTTGATTTTTTAAGTCTCTTACTTCAACTTGTTCAATATTAATGTCAATTGGCTTCAGTATATTTTCTGCCGAACCCTTACTGCTTAAATTTAGGTAAGTAATGGAAAAAATAAGTGTCAAGGTTAGTAATATAAATAGTCGATGTTTATTATTTTTCATTTTACTTCTCCTTTTTCTAAACATTTTCCCCTTACAAGATAAATTTATGCAATGCTAATTAGAAAGAGGAATAATTGTCAGAGAAGCAATTTAACGTTTATTAGGTTTGTTTTGTATACTTTTTAAAACTCTGTTAAGATTGGGCCAAGATAAATAATTTATTCAAAAACTATGTTAATGAGAAGGGCTGGGAATTATACGATATATATACAGATGAAGAATCTGGCTCTGATTCAAATCGTGCAGGTATTCAACGTTTAATTAAAGATGCACAAGAAAAGATATTTGATGTAATCGTCGCTAAAGAGTTCTCTCGTATTTCTCGTAATAGTGCGTTTTTATATGGATTTAAGGATGCAATGATTGCGAATCGAATCCATTTCATCACTTTAGATGACACTAAAAAAAACATTAACTAAATAAACTTATAGCTCGGTTCATTCGAGAAATCATTGTAAAAGCAGACAATTTAAAAGTGCATTATCGCGCTTCTAAATCGTCTGCTTTTTACGTTTCTAGCATCGTTTAATAACAGTGTATAAAAGACCTTTATTCCCAAAATATGAACCGTTGATGAATATGGCTAATAAACTTAGTACTCATTGTTCTGCAAATTACTCGTCTTTCTAATTTCCATGCATTCTTAACTTTTTAAATGGAGATAATGCATGTTGTAAGACGAATAAGGTAGAAAGCGAGGTCATTCAATGAAATGAAAGGACATTATTACAAGAGGGGTTGCACATGCAAGAAGAAAAAATGTACTTGTGGTTCCAAATGGGCTTTTACGATTGATATTGGCGTAGATCCGATGACTGGGAAACGGAAGCAAAAGGTACGGAGTGGTTTTAATTCTAAAGAGGACGCTATTCAAGCAGCTACAACTCTTTTGCATGAGCTAAACCACGAGACGTATATCGAGGAGTCAGATCAAACGTTTAGTGCTTTTGCAAAAGAATGGCTCTCCATTTACAAAGAAGTAAATGAAGTGAAACCCGGAACCATACGCGTCAGACTGCATGAAATTTCAAAGTTAATGCTCTATTTTGCACATTTGAAACTTAAAGACATTACCAGAAAACACTATCAAGATGCGCTAAACCATTTAAAGGACCAAGGCTATTCTGATAGTACTAGGGGAGGAATACATCGAACAGGGAGGATGATTTTCCGAAAAGCATTAGAATTTGAGCTGATTAAGAAAGACCCTACTGAGTTTGCCTATCTGAAAAAAGATAAAAAATCGATTGAGCAATTAGAGGTAGAGGAAATCCCTAAGTATTTGGAAAAGGAAGAGTTGGCATTGTTCTTAAAAACCGCACAGCTACACGGACTGGAACTCGATTACTTAATGTTTCTTGTTCTTTCCTATACAGGCATTCGTGTAGGTGAACTCGTTGCTCTTAAATGGCAAGATGTTGATTTTGAACAACAGACAATCCGAATAACGAAAACGTATTACAATCCCAATAATAATTCGGTACAGTTTCAATTAGTTACACCCAAAACGAAAACCTCTAGAAGAAAAATCGTCGTGGATGAGGTTGTGATCCGCGCGTTACGTCAACACAAAGAAAATCAAGAAAGGATAATACTCCAATTGGGTGATGTCTATATTCAACAAGACTTCATTTTTGCTAAAACAACGCGTCATCCCGGTTACCCAATGGTCATCAAAATGGTACAACTCCGGATGGCTAGGTTACTAGCTCTGGCCGATTTGAATACAGACTTAACACCGCACTCCCTGCGACATACACATACGTCACTATTGGCAGAGGCAGGTGTAGCACTCGAACAGATTATGGACAGACTCGGCCACGCTGATGATCAAATCACCAAAAACATTTACCTGCATATTACGAAAGAAATGAAAAAAGAAGCATCCCATAAGTTTGCACAACTCATGAGACGCTTCGATTAATTGCTATAATGTTAGCAAAATGTTAGCAAATCACTTTCACCTTACATACAAACCCAGCTATATCAAGGGTTTGACAGGCTTATTACATCATTCCTGGCATGCCGCCCATGCCGCCCATATCTGCCATACCCAAACCGCCACCTGCGTCTGGAATATCTGCTACAACTGCTTCAGTTGTTAGGAACAGTGCAGCTACAGATGCTGCGTTTTGAAGCGCTGAACGTGTTACTTTTGCTGGGTCAACTACGCCTGCTTCAATCATGTTTACCCATTCGCCTGTTGCTGCGTTGAAACCGATGCCGATTTCTTCACGTTTTAGACGGTCAACGATGATTGAACCTTCAAGACCCGCATTGTTCGCAATTTGACGTACTGGCTCTTCAAGAGAACGAAGGATGATGCGTACGCCTGTTGCTACGTCGCCCTCAACCTCATCAAGGATTTTTTCTACTGCACCGTAAACGTTTAGAAGTGCCGTACCACCACCGGATACGATTCCTTCTTCTACTGCTGCACGAGTAGAGTTTAGGGCATCTTCAATACGAAGTTTACGCTCTTTTAATTCTGTTTCAGTAGCAGCTCCAACTTTAATCACTGCTACACCGCCAGCTAATTTCGCTAAGCGCTCTTGTAATTTTTCTTTGTCGAATTCAGAAGTTGTTTCAACAAGCTGTGCGCGAATTTGATTTACGCGACCTTCGATTAGAGAAGCATTACCTACACCTTCAACGATTGTTGTGTTGTCTTTCGAAACGACAACTTTAGATGCGCGACCTAATGAAGTTAAGTCAGCCGTTTTTAAGTCTAGGCCAAGATCTTGTGTAATTACTTGTGCGCCAGTTAAAATCGCGATGTCTTCAAGCATTGCTTTACGACGGTCCCCAAAGCCAGGAGCCTTCACTGCTACTGCATTGAATGTGCCGCGAAGTTTATTTACTACTAGTGTTGCCAATGCTTCACCTTCAACGTCTTCAGCAATCATTAATAGTGGACGACCTTGTTGTACTACTTGCTCAAGCACAGGTAAAATTTCTTGGATGTTGGCAATTTTTTTATCTGTAATTAAAATGTATGGGTTATCAAGCACCGCTTCCATTTTATCTGTATCTGTAACCATATAGTGAGAAAGGTAACCGCGATCAAATTGCATACCTTCTACTACGTCTAATTCAGTTGTGAAGCCTTTTGATTCTTCAATTGTGATAACGCCATCGTTACCCACTTTTTCCATTGCATCTGCAATGTAACGGCCGATTTCTTCATCTCCTGAAGAAATTGCTGCTACTTGTGCAATCGATTCTTTATTTTCAACAGGACGTGCAATTGCTTGTAGCTCTGTTAAAGCTGCAGCTACTGCTTTATCAATCCCTTTACGAATACCAACTGGGTTTGCACCAGCTGTTACGTTTTTAAGACCTTCGCGAATCATCGCTTGTGCAAGAACCGTTGCAGTTGTTGTACCGTCACCCGCGATTTCATTTGTTTTAGAAGCAACTTCTGCCACTAATTTTGCACCCATGTTTTCAAACGGGTTTTCAAGTTCGATTTCTTTCGCGATTGATACCCCGTCATTTGTGATTAATGGTGAACCGAATTTTTTCTCCAGAACGACGTTACGTCCTTTTGGCCCTAATGTTACTTTTACAGCGTTTGCTAGCTTGTCTACACCAGCAGCCATTAATGAACGTGCTTCTTCTGAAAATTTAATGTCTTTTGCCATTGAAAAATTCCTCCTTGTTAATCAAACCGTTTTATCGTTTTATATGTACGTAATCACCTAGCGATTACGCATGTTTTTTAGTCTAAAATTGCTAATACGTCGCTTTCGCGTAGGATTAAATATTCTGTACCGTCGTATTTTACTTCAGTGCCAGCGAATTGAGCGAATAGTATTTCGTCGCCTTCTTTTACGTCAAGTTGGGTGCGTGTACCGTTATCTAAAACACGGCCAGTTCCTACTGCTACTACTTTACCTGTTTGTGGCTTTTCCTTCGCTGAGTCTGGTAAAACGATGCCGAAAGCTGTTTTTTCCTCTACCTCAATTAACTCGATAATGATACGATCCCCTAATGGTCTTAACATGAAAAAACCTCCTATAAATTTAAAATAACAGTCTTTTAGCACTCCCGTCTGACGAGTGCTAACATATTTCTAATATTAATGAATTCCCTATTTATTTGCAAGCCACAACTACAATTAATTTTATTTTCACTACGATTTACTCTACAATAGATTTAAGCTTATCTTTTAAAGTTTTCTCACAACCTTTAATAAGACAGTACAATTTAATCCACTTATAGAAAGAAGGTTCAGATGAAATGACAGAACTTGCAACGCCTAAAGGAAAAACATTAAAAACTGCATTTTATATTTTACTTATTTATATGGCTTGTCAGCTTTCCTCATTCCTATTATTTTTATTCCCAGATTTTAAAGATGCATTATTTGAGATGACAAATGGAGCTACCCCGGAAGAACAAGTAAATATTCTATCTGCATGGTGGAACACAATTGCCTTTGGGATTGCCTTTATCACTAGCTTTCTATTAATCGCCCGCGATAAAAGCTTTTGGAATAATTACCAAGGTAAAAAGGCGACGATTATTGAAGCAATCGGCTGGGGTATTTTAGGATTCTTCATGGTGTTAATTGGCCAATATGTTGGTGCTATTATTGAATCAGCACTAGGGATTGAGGTAGGCTCAGAAAATACGGCACAACTTAGTGATATGATGAAGGCTGCTCCAATTATGATTTTGGCCACTGTTGTTTTAGGTCCCGTACTTGAGGAACTTATATTCCGTCGTGTATTATTTGGATCTCTCATTCAAAAATATAATTTCTTTATTTCAGCTTTTGCAAGTGCGCTTGTTTTCGCTGCCATTCATTTAGATTTTGAACATATTATTTTATATGCGATTTCTGGCTTCATCTTCGCCTTCCTTTATCATAAGACGAAGAGCATTTGGACTCCAATTATTGCGCATATGTTGTTAAATGGTTTTGTGACAATTATGCAATTAAATATGGACCGTATTTTGAAATGGATTGAAGAAATAGAAAAAGTATCAAAGAACATGCCGCAATAAATATCTTGCCCGTTGAATGTGGGGTAAATACTTCACAACATAAAAAAAAGCTACTCGAATTAAAATCCGAGTAGCTTTTTTTTATGAATTGGCTTCTTCCATCTGACGACGTTGCTCAGCAAGTAATGCCTCAATTTGAATTTCTTGTGCTACCACTTGCTCCTCTTTCATTCGGGCTTCTTCTTCCCTTAAACGCGCCTCTTCTGCCGCTAAAAACTTGCGATAGCCTATACGCGCAATGACAATACTGAATTCATAAAGGATGAACAGTGGTACCGCGACTAAAATATTGGAAACAAGATCCGGCGGTGCTAATAACACAGCCAACACAAACAATCCAAAGTATGAATACTTTCTAAACTTCACCATCAGCTGCGGATTTAAAAGACCTATTCGCGCTAAAAATAATGTTAGTACTGGCAGTTGGAAGATAAATCCGAACGGAATGACTAGTTTAAATAAAAACGAGAAATATTCATTAATATTGACGATTGTTTCAAGCTCTAAATCATTTGATAAATTGACCATAAAGCGCATTATATTCGGGAATAAAATATAATAACTAAATGCAATCCCCCCTAGAAATAGGAAGAACGCATACGGAATATATTTTAACGTCGCTTTGCGCTCATTATCATGAAGTCCCGGTGTAATGAAGAGCCAAAGCTGGAATAATAATATCGGTGACACTAATAAAAGCGCCACAAAAAATGTTACGGATAAATATACTGTGAGTGGATCTGCTGGGTTGCTTGCATTAAGCGTAAATTGCTGAGCTTGATCGCTAAACTGAATATATTTAATAATCGGTTTGGCAAAATAAAACCCGGCAAATAACGCTACAACAAAGAAAATTGCCGTGAAAAATAGGCGTTTCCTAAGCTCTTCGACGTGTTCTACGAAAGTTAATTCTCTTGGATTCATATCATATAGACATCCTTAAATTACTTAACGTTTTCGTTATCTTTGTGTTCAATGACTTTCTTCTTTGAATCATCTTCAAAGTCATCACTTAAACCTTTTGTGGCACTTTTAAATTCACGTAAAGTTGATCCCATTGCTTTACCGAATTCAGGTAATTTTTTTGGTCCAAATAAAATTAAGGCTACAACTCCGATAACTACTAGGCTCACTGGTCCAATCGCATTAAGATGCACAACCATTACAGCCACCTCCTCTATTATGTACATTTTAACGTAAAACCCACTTTTTGGCTAATAGATTAAATGTGAATAATTTACGTCAGTCCTCACTATTACGGATTAAGTATATAAGTGCTTGTAATTCAACAGATAAATCAATATTCATCATTTTCATTGAATCAGGTACAGTTAATCGATTTGGAGTGAAATTTAGGATACCTTTCGCACCCATCGTTGATAGACGATCTGCCATTGACTGGGCAGAGCGTGAAGATACGGTTAAAATTGCAAGTTCTGCCCCGTAATGTTCATACATTTCTTCTAATCTATCTGGATGGAATACTGGAATATCACTTATTTCAGAACCTTCTAATGGTGCCTTACTATCAAATGCGACGACAATTTTCGTGTTATGATTCTTTTGGAAATTATATTTTAAAAGTGCATTCCCTAAGTTCCCAACCCCAATTAATGCTACATTTGTTGCTTCATTTTGATCAAGCGTTTCACGGAAAAATGCAAGCAAGTCTACTACATCATAGCCATATCCCTTTTTTCCCAACGCACCAAAATATGAAAAATCACGACGGATTGTTGCTGAATCAATTTTCATCGCTTCACTTAATTCCTTTGAAGAAATACGCTTCTTTCCTTCATTCGCGAAATTTTGCAAAAAACGATAATAAAGAGGGAGTCTTTTCGTAGTTGCTTGTGGGATTTTCGTCTCTTTTTTCACACTTCAACCTCCAAACTATTAGAAATCGTTCTCATCTTACTAAATCGACTGTAATAAGTAAAGCACCTATCATTGCACGACTTCCCTTCATCTATTAAACTAAAAGAATGAACTGAGGTGCAAAAATGATTGTCTTACAAGTAAATCAATTATATAAATCCTTCATCACCGACGAAATTTTAAGTGGTGTGAAACTAGAAGTACAACATCGTGACCGCGTAGCACTAGTAGGGAGAAACGGTGCAGGAAAATCGACGCTTTTAAAAATTATTGCTGGGCAAATGAGCTTTGATTCTGGAGAGGTTATTATTCCAAAAGATGTGCGCGTTGGCTACTTAGAACAGCATGCGGGAATTGATTCCGAGCTTTCTTTATGGGACGAAATGATGACCGTTTTTGACGCGCTTCGAAAACAGGAGCAATTTTTGCGTCACCTTGAACATCAAATGGCTGATCCTACAATTTATGAGGATGCGGAAGCGAATAATCGTGTTATGTCGGATTATGATCAACTGCAGCACGATTTTAAAGATGCAGGTGGTTATCAATACGAGGCTGATACACGATCAGTTTTGCACGGGATGCAATTCTTCCCGGAAGATTTCGACAAGCCAATTCAATCTTTATCTGGTGGTCAACGTACACGCTTAGCACTTGCCAAGCTTTTACTATCCAAGCCAGACCTATTAATTTTGGACGAGCCCACGAACCATCTAGACATTGAAACACTTAGCTGGTTGGAGAGTTATTTAAAAGGATATGATGGTGCGGTACTTATCGTTTCTCATGACCGTTACTTCCTTGATCAGGTTGTTACATTTGTATATGAAGTTTCTCGCACTAAAGTAAGTAAATATGTAGGGAATTACAGTGCCTATTTAGATGAAAAGGCGAAAAATTATGAGCGTGATATGAAAACATTCGAGCGTCAGCAAGATGAGAAGTCGAAGCTCGAAACATTTATCCAAAAGAATTTGGCACGTGCTTCAACGACGAAAATGGCACAAAGCCGACGTAAGGTACTCGATAAAACAGATTGGATGGATTCACCGGATGGGGATGAAAAATCCGCGAACTTTGGCTTTACGATTGAGCGCCAAAGTGGGAATGACGTTTTATCTGTGGACGACTTAACAATTGGCTATGTCGACACGCCAATCTCAAAAAACATTAATATGCGCGTATTTCGTGAAGATCGTTTAGCACTTGTCGGTCCAAATGGTGTTGGTAAATCAACATTACTAAAGACTATCGTCAAAGACTTAGAGGCACATACTGGTGAAATCCGTTACGGCACAAATGTTCAAATTAGCTATTACGATCAAGAACAAGCGAAGTTAAGCTCTAATAAAACAGTACTCGCTGAGCTATGGGATGAATGGCCATTATTTAATGAAAAGGAAATCCGCAATATTTTAGGTCGCTTCCTATTTAGTGGCGATGACGTTGCAAAAATCGTCACTTCTTTATCTGGTGGTGAAAAAGCACGACTTGCTCTTGCGAAATTGATGATGCAAAAGTCGAATTTACTCATTCTCGATGAGCCCACTAACCATTTAGATTTAGATAGTAAGGAAGTACTTGAAAATGCATTAATCGACTATCCTGGAACGTTAATTTTTGTTTCGCATGACCGTTATTTCATCAATCGAATTGCGTCCAAAGTGGTGGAGCTTTCAAATGAAGGTTCCTTCGAATATTTAGGTGACTATGATTATTACGTCGAGAAGAAACAGGAATTAATTGAGCTAGCTGAAATGAAGGCTGCTCAATTAGCTGGATCGAAACCTTCAGCCCAAGTAGTCACGAAAAAATCATCCACTTCTACAATTGATAAAGATGCAAAAAAACGCGAACGACAAATTCGCCGTCAAATAGAGGACCTGGAGCAAAAAATGAGCGAGCTAGACGCAAAAATTGCTACATTTGAAGAACAGCTCTGTGATCCTGAGATCTTTTCAAACCATGAAAAGGCGCTTACAATACAATCCGAATTAGATGAAGCAAAAAATGCCCACGAAACATTCGAGCTAACTTGGCTTGAATTACACGAAGAACTCGAAACACTTTAATTTGCATTCATAAAAAAACGGACTATCCATTTTCAAATTTGGATAGTCCGTTTTTCTATTTACTTCACTATTTCACAATATACCCTTTACTCATTTGATATGTTTTGTAAGCATGATATACTCCGTAAATCCACCCCACAAAGATAAACATAAATCCTGCTACAATGAAATTGAAGATTGGATACACTGTTCTTCTGACAGAACCCGAACCAAATTTCAAACGAAACGGACTATAGGGACCCGAACGAATACTCTTAAATACATCAACCATATAACTTCTTCCATAAAAAATTGCAAGTGGGTAACATGTGATCGTCACAAATAAATACATATCTAATCTTAAAAAACCATTATTTTGTAGTAACACCATTACAACCATACTTAGACATACTCCTAAAACAAGTAACGTAATCATTTTCGATTTTTTATTCATAGCTATCACTATCCTCCGATTTTAATTTCTTGCTCTTGATGCTTATTCTATGTATTTCCTCCCATTTAATTACTATATCTTAATATTAATATACATCATTTACTCTTTCTATATCTTTCGTCATATATCTTGGTCAAGTGTCAATTTTCAACAAAAAATGTACACAACTTTATTCACAATTCAAATTCAGTAGTACCAACATATCAACAGACTTTTCCACATTATCCACAGGCAGAAAAAGTTTTTTCCACAAAACTATTCAAGGATTCACACACAATATATAGGAAAAGCACAGTTTATCCACAAGTTATCAACAGTTTGTGCATAAGTACGAATGTTCTCGTTGACAAATTTCCTAGCATCCCCTTTTATTGTGGATAATTTTTTTGAAAACTTTTTCTATATATAGATACCCGTTTTTTACAGAATAATACACACTTTTCGACTTATTTTTTACATTTTATTGTTTTCGTAAAAAAATAAGAACACACTACGCCTTAGCGTAGCATGTTCTATATTATTTTACCCAACTTAACAACTCTAAACCAGGCTTCCCATTCATCGACATATTGCCTCTAATCCCCGCATTATACATGTATGCTGCTGCTGCACCAATCATCGCTGCATTATCTGTGCACAAATGCAATGGTGGCACATAAAGTGGAATCCCTTCATTCGTAAATGTAGCTTCAAGTAAAGTTCGTAAGCCTTTATTAGCTGATACACCACCGGCCGCAATTACTTGTTTTACGTCGTATTCACGCGCAGCACGTAATGCTTTTGTCGTTAATACTTCAACAACGCTATCTTGGAAACCTTTCGCCACCTGTGAAGGGATAATTTCCTCACCACGCTGATCCATATTGTGCTTATAATTAATAACTGCAGACTTTAAACCACTAAAGCTAAAATCATACGTACCTGGCTCTAACCATACACGTGGGAATGGCACTGCTTCTGTAGCCTCATGTGCTAATCGATCAATATGTGGACCACCTGGATAAGGCAAGTTCAGTACGCGTGCAACTTTGTCGTATGCCTCACCTGCAGCATCATCACGCGTCTCACCAATCACTTCAAAATGTCCATGCTCACGCATATAAACAAGTTCTGTATGGCCACCTGATACAACGATTGCAAGTAATGGGAATTTCATCGGCTGTACTAGAGCATTTGCATATATGTGACCTGCAATATGATGTACACCTAAAATCGGCAACCCGTTGGCAAATGCAAATGCCTTTGCAGCATTAATCCCAATCAATAAAGCCCCTACTAGCCCAGGACCTTCAGTTACTGCAACTGCTGTTAAATCCTGCGGCGTCATATTTGCCTGTTGCAGGGCCTCTTCAATTACAATCGTAATTTGCTCCACATGATGACGTGACGCAATTTCAGGTACAACCCCTCCAAATCGCTTATGGCTTTCGATTTGTGACGACACTACATTCGAAATAATTTCCGAACCATTTTTAATAATTGCTGCTGCTGTTTCATCACAGCTCGTTTCAATTGCTAATATATATTGATTATTCATTATAAATTCACCCACATAACAAGGGCATCCTCCCCGTTGTCTGTATAGTATCCTTTTCGAATACCTCCATCTAAAAACCCAAGCTTATAATATAAACTTTTGGCCACAGAATTCGTAACCCTTACCTCTAAACTCATTGTTTCCATCCCCGCTGCTTTAGCAATTTTCATTGCCTCACGCATTAAACCTTCACCAATTCCAAGGCCTCTAGCCGACTCTACAACCGCAACATTTGTAATTTGCGCTGCATCAATAACAAGCCAAACACCACAAAAACCAATAACCTTTTGATTTTCATCAATTGCTAAAATATAATACGCATACTGATTTTCACTCAATTCATAATGAAATGAGTCATGTGTCCAAGGTGTAGGAAATGTAGCTAATTCGATTTCATAAACAGCATCTACATCCGCTGCCGTCATTTTACGATAACTAATCATTGCCTTTCTCCTTTTGCTCCTTAATCCAATTTGCCTCTGCTTCTGCAATGCGACGATACTGCGGTATAAAATTATGCACCTCATCAACTGACGGCAACGGTAACTCCACTGCTAAGCGGATTACTTCACTCGCGCGTGGCAACGCCTGCGAAGTTGGCGCATACAAAGCCAGATGTCCCAAACGTTCCTCAATATGCTCTTTATACATCTCAACATCGCTCCCGACAAACAAGACAGGACGATCAAACATTTTTAATTTAATTAGAAGCTCATCGATGTGCTCATGCGTATCTTCCATAACTTCTTCTAAACCAGCACCCTCATATAATGCCGTATAAACATTTTGGCGACGGGCATCCACTAAAGGACAAATTAAACCATTAAACACACTTACATTCGCAGCTAGAGCCCTCAAGCTCGAAACTCCTACTAAAGGTTTTTTCAAACTCCAAGCCAATGTCTTCGCTATTGATACACCAATTCGAACACCTGTATAAGACCCTGGACCCTCTGAAACTGCGATTGCATCTATATCCGCTGGCTTCAAATTCACACGGCCAAACAATTCCTCAATCGCTGGCATCGCTCCAACTGAATGCGTTAGCTTAATATTTTGTGTTACTTCTGCAAGCACCTGACCATCCTTAACAATGGCCACAGAAAGCGGTGCATTTGCCGTATCAATTCCTAACCAAATCATTTCATTAACCCCTCACATAATTCCATGTAACGTTGTCCAATTGGTATAAACGTAATTAACCGCGCATGCTCATCAACACGTCGAATTTCAATTGCAAGACGCTCATTCGGTAAATCTTGCTCAATTAAATGTGCCCATTCAACAACTGTCACTGCATCTCCGTAAAAAATCTCATCCCATCCTAAATCTTCATCACTATCCGCTAAACGATAAACATCTAAATGATTGAGAGGCAAACGCCCCATATATTGCTTCATAATTGTAAAGGTAGGACTATTCACGATACGCTTCACACCTAAACCCTTTGCAAGAGCCTGTGTAAACGTCGTTTTTCCTGCACCTAAATCGCCTTCTAATGTAATTGTATCTTGCGCCTTTAAAAGTTCCGCTAATCTCATGGCTAGAACTTGCGTCTCTTCTAACGACGTAACATTCTTCTCAAATCGCATCATCAAATTCCTTCCCAAAATACATTATCTTTAGTTTACTTGAAGCACGATAAATGTTCAAACAACGACTATTTTCATAAAAAAAGACACCTCACTTGAGATGTCCTGTCCATGCTATAAAATTCTATAATAATTGACACTAAATTTCATATAAAATAAAAAAAGCCTTTATGAATTACTACTTCATAAAAACTACTAAAAAATGGCGGTCCCGACCGGGATCGAACCGGCGATCTCCTGCGTGACAGGCAGGCATGTTAACCGCTACACCACGGGACCAATATTTAATTTCTTTAAGACATTTATTATATTACCAGAATTATTATCAATTGACAATAGTTTTTTTAGAAATAAAAAAAGATTCGTATCCTTCAATACGAATCTGCTAAAGTTTACTTAAATAATTGCTCATATTGTGCGTGAATTACTGATGCATCAGAAGCTTCAGTAGGTCGGACCTGAATCGCTTCAGTACCATTTGCTTTTACATTTGTAATAAATCGTACTGCTTCTGCTCTAGTTAATGATGCTTCCCCATCATATGATTCTACAGAAACGATAGTAGCATCTTTACCTTCAGCTAATTTATTTACAAGTAAATATTTAACAGCATCATCTCCAGTTAAATTATAGCCTTGTGAAGCTGCAATAATTTCTGCTAATTGTGTACGAGTTAATACTTTATCAGCAGTAGCTGCATACGGGAAATTTTTAGAAACCATATATGTTTGACTATCTCTTTGGAAATCACCTTTATCAAATAAGTATCCTTCACCATATGAACGTCCAAGGATAGCTGTAAATTCGCGTGCAGTAATTGATTCTTCAGGACGATATTTACCCATATAACCTGTAATAAGATTTGTGTTAATTGCTTTATTTATATCATTAAAGGCCCAGTGCTTTTCTGTTAAATCATTAAAATAACTAAAGTTTGAAACAGTTTTATATTTTACTGATACTTGTTTTTGAGCAACACGTTTCCAATTTTTATCGTAAGCAACTACTTCAATTTTCTTAGAGGTATCAATCATTGATAAGTTTATTTTCATCTCCCAAGGTGCAAGGTATGAGTCACTTAGCTTTTTACCATCTTGATACAACGCTACATAATATGGAGTACTTCCTAAAGGTAATTTTACATAAACAAATGCATCATGTATTCCTTTGCCTTGCGATACATTAGATGCTTTAACATACTCCATACTTGTAGCGTTAGCTGGCTCATCTAATGTTAATTGATCAATAAAATGATCATGCTGGATGATTCTTTTGTATGTTGATAACATAAGTGAATTTTTACCAATATCATAGTTATTATTTGAGTTATCATAAGATGTCGTTGATTTATCTAAGTTAAAATAGTGAATAGCTTTAACTCGGTTAAACATTTTTGGCATGTAGCTATACATATTGTGTAATTGCCCTTCTGCCCATGTACTATAATCCTTATTTTGCTCAAATGAGTAATGTGAAATTGCCCCTTCAGAAATGAAGATTGGTTTATTCTTATATGTTTCGTAAATTGGTAATAAGTAATCAATTGGATTACCACCTAATTTCACTTCACCATGTGAGTATGGAATTGTATAAAGTGAAACTCCAACCCAGTCCACGTACTTATCACCAGGGTAATATTTATCAATATTATCTCGAGGTAAAAAGTTCGGTGACCAAACCATCGCTATGTTTGGCGCTTCTTCTTCAAAAATATCATGTACTAAACGGAATTTTTCGATGTATTCCTGGCCATCTTTAGTATACCAAGGTACCCATTCACCATTCATTTCACTTGCAAATCGAATGAAGATAGGAATACCCGAAGCTTTAGCTTGTCGAGCAAATTCACGGATATATTCATCATCTTTAATTTGGTTTAAACCACCGTCTGGCTCTAATCCAATTTGAATACCTGCACCTTGAGCTTTTGCTGCCTCTGCAAACTTAGTTGGGAAGTAGGTTGAATCACCCTTTGCATTTTCCCCCCATGAAGTGTAGGTTAAGTAAACTGCATGATTACGGCCATAGGAGCTTTCTACTCGGTCAGCCTTAGCATTTTCAAGTTGCCCACCTAGAAACAACCCTAAATATGTACCACTTTCTGGTTCATACTTTGCTAATGGAAATCCTTTTAGCTTCGGCTGTTCAATATACAGATCAATTTCAGTTCGAATATGATCTGCCCTAATTAAATTCGCAACTCCCCATGAGGGCTGTCCAGCCTTCTCCCAATAACCTGCTGATTCTTCATATAATTTCACAGCTTTTTCATACTGAGCTTGATCCTCATACTGTCTACCTGCTCGGGCGCTATATAATGCCGCATTTGTCCAATTATCATTTTTTATAGATTGCTTTAATCCAGCTAAATTTTCTTCTAATGTTGTAGCTCCTGTAGGGGCTGGATTATAGAATAAAATTATACTTACAACAACTAGTAACACTTTAAAAACTAATTTCATAATATTTCCTCTTTCTATCCACTTATTTATACATAATCACTAAATTATTATAACATTATTTATTTTAGGAATTATTCATATTTACTATTTATTTATATAATTAAGTATGCACTTTCACTCCTTCAACTATTCTTCCACGAACTTCTTGGCCCTGACGCCTCTCAACGCAAGGAACTCACCTTTGGTGTTTCGTAGTTTGGTTTTTTTTGGCGAAGCACTCGTCTATTCTTATAGGCGCATCCCCCAACTACGATCGGTGCTGCCCTTGAGGCGTGATGGCCGGCGAAGTCAGCTTCGTTACTGCGGTGGGTGCGCACGTACTGTGTACGCTTACGCTCCTCGCAACTTTGCTTATGTATTAGATGGTTAATTAGTTTTCACTTTTGTAGCCGCGCCGAACTCACCTTCGGTCTTTGGTAGTTGGGGGCTTTTAGGCATAAAAAAAAGACCTTCTAAAAGGTCTTGGTGTGCGAAGCGCTCGTCTATCTCTCACAGGAATCCCCCAACACCATCGGCGCTGCCTCCGAGGCGTGATGACTGGTGGATCTCTTCGTCAGCTTTGTTGCTGACAGCACTCACGTACTGTGTACGCTTACGCTCCACACAACTTCGCTTCCTCGAACTTCTTGGCCTTGGCCCTGATGCCTCTTCGCGTTGCAATTTTACTTAGTATTGGATGTGTAATTGGTTTTTACTATTGCAGCCAGTTGAATTCACCTTTCGGTGTTGGTTGTCGGTGGTTTTTAGGCAAAAAAAAGACCTTCTAAAAGGTCTCAGTTTACGAAGCGCTCGTCTATCTCTCACAGGAGTGCCCCCAACTACCATCACCGCTGCTTCCGAGGCGGGATGACCGGTGGATTTCTTCGTCAGCTTTGTTGCTGGCGGTGCGC
>JAZLIT010000144.1:0-25322 GCA_045617525.1 Solibacillus sp.
CAATTTTTTTGTCGGCTTCATCCCCCACTGATTGTTAGTCTTCACCAATCGGGCTTTTACGGGCAGTTGATGTAGTCCTTGCTTCTTGTTCGTCCTAAGCCCTACTGTGGGATTCTTACTGCCCGTTAATGCGGGATAAATTCGTGACACATAAAGGTGCCCCTTTCCCTTTTTTGAATACCTCGAATTCGCCTCGTTCAGTTTGAATCATTTGTGGTTCCCACATATCGCTTCCCCCATTTATTCTTCCATAGTTTCAAATGATAATACATTATCATTATATCAAAATATTCAGTTTTTTATCCAGATTAATGAGGGGTTTCTTTATAAGCTTTCATAAGTAAATTTTTAACTTAATTCTCATAGAGGTTACATGAGATTTTTATGGATTTGCAATAGTATGTATAAAAAACTTCAAATCCGATTTTGGTTGAAGACAATAATTTTTATACGCCAATTGCCTATCTAGCTTTCTTCACATAATCAGGAGGATCTAAACTCCATTCGACTGTATTTGGTAATTCGAGCTCGATTAATTGCATAATGACTTCCCAAACCGGCTTCGGATATCTCCGTTAAATGTCTATTTTTAGATTCATATTATATCCCCTCATATGCCCTCGCAATTCAAAATAAAAGGAATAAATCTCTGGTAAAGACCAACCAGAAATTTATTCCATTATAAATTGAAAAGAAGCTCCCCCGATATTAACTACCGGTAATATCTCTCTTATACTCATATCTTCTTATTAATAGCATTCCTATGACTGCTAAAATAGTTAATATCCCGAGTATGCTTAAAACAAGAAACTCCGAATAATTTGTTCTAAATAAGATATCAATTGTATACGGCAATATTAGCCAAATGAACAAGCCTATTTGTACAATTTGAGAAGCCATTAAAACTAAGTAACTTTTACTTAGTGCTGAACAAATCATTGTGAACACTCCGAAAACCCCACAAATCCACAGCATCAACACGACTATACACGTGATGAATTGGGCAAAAGTGAAATCATACCAATAAGGATTATAATCGATTCGGTAAAGCTGGAGGTAGAAAAATGGCTGTGTGCCGTTTCCCTTATACAAGTAGCTATATATTCCCATCAAAATGATGACAAGAGCACTTGCAAGTATGCTCCCTGCACACCATTTCGTTAAAAATGTTTTTCTGCCGCGCTTTGAACTATATTGCAGAGGCGTCACACCTCTTGCACGGTCTCGTAAATATAACGGTGAAAGTACAATCAGTATTGTGAACAGCATAACAATCGTCACATTTTTAGCAATCGCCAAGAAATTCCATATAATGTCCGATCCGTATACTTGATAACTATCATTTTCACGCAACTGTTCAATACGTTTCAATTCTTTCTTTGATGAAATGTCATCAGAATAAAAAACATACCGTTTGTCTTCAATACGCTCCATTATCGAAGAATAGGCATTGAATTGCCATATCGTCTTGAATCCATCTAAATTGCTTAGGTTCAGTCGTTCTACTGAATACGAATTCGTTTGAAGCGCCTCTTGGTATTGCTCCAGTGTCTCAATGCCTATTTTTTGCATCGTCGGCTCATTTTTAAGAAAGTCATTTACTTCTTGTTTTGAATTTTCATAAGCTGCCTTCATTTCAAGCAGTTCATAATCCTCGATCGTTTCTCCATATTTCTCCACCATTTCAAGTTCAATATTAAAAATTTCCGTGCTCGGATGGCCATTTGGGAAATAATCAAAATGAAAACCTACTAAAAGACTATACAGTAACAAATTCAACACAATGACTAGTCCTAAAATAGGCCACGTCATACATTTCTTTAGCTCCAGCCATAATAATCTCATAGGTGTATATCCTTTCGTAGTACGCATTTAATCGCGAATATGACAGCAATTAATGCCATACAAGCAGTCGTTAAAATCGTAATCACTTCTATATATTTAAAGCCCAAGAATCCTGCTAAACCGTTGAATAACATATGTGGATTCAGGAATAATAACGTGATATTAAAATAACTAGCTAAAAACAAGTTCGGCGAAAATGTAAGGTAACTTGGTCCGACAAATAATGCGACTAACGCAAGTAACACCACAATCGACACTATATAGCTATTTTGTACAAAGGTAGCGAATGCGAAAGTAAACGTTGAAATAATGAGCCATATACTAATAATTACAGCAATCACTAGGATCAGGTGTACCCATACAGGCATATCCCACCAGAAAATATAAGGATTATGGTAATCCCAGTTTAAACCGCTTCCAATTGAAGCTTGCCATAGCCCCTTGTAATCATGGAGCTTAAAAAAGACGAGTAATGTCCCGATTAAAAGGAATCCACCTAACAACAACGTCATGAGTAGAGAAGCAATTACTTTAAATTTCATAACCGTTCGACCCACTTTTGATGAGAAAACTAATAGCTGTGTACGTTGCTCTTTTTCAAAACATGTTAAATATGCCGTTAGGAGTACCGTTAGTATAATCCCCTCAAGTGCAATCATTTTCAGCACATCTCGATGTAAAAAGCTATGCATTCGGTATGGTTCTCCCGCGAAATACCAAGAATTATACGATTGATTTTCATTAATTACATCAACTCGTTCAGCTAACTCCTTATAGTGTGCATCCAATAAAGAACGAGCTAGCCCAGTAAATTGATACTGACTAATTTCCTCATTTGCAATACCTTCAATTTCAATACTTGCATAGCGTTCAGGTAAACTCTTTGCTAAATTTCCATACATCACATAGAACGATAACTCATCGATTTGCTGCTGGGTTTTTACCGGTTGCTCATAATAGTATTCGGACGTAATGGTTTCAAGAAATGCGGTTGCCTCTAGCTCCGAGCCAAGCACTTCTACTTTCTTCTGAATGTCTTTAGAAAGTTTTGCTAGTACCTTATCATTTATTTCAATTCCGTACATTTCGATAATTGTTGTCAGCGTCGCAAGTTCAGCTTCGTCACGCTGATTTGACCATATGTAGAAGCAATTAAACAGAAAAAAGACGGCTAATAATACCCAAATCACAGGTGCTTTCACTAGTTTTTGAAGTTCTAGCTTTACAATATGCATCGCTTCACCTACCTGTACTTTCCTGTGCATACTCCACTAAAAATACATCCTCAAGCGTTGGAATGACTTCGGTCCAGGCAGAATTTTTTTCATTTGCCATAAAACGAACGCGTATTCTCTCGCCCTCTTGTTTTTCAGAAACAATGATAAATTCATTAGTGTACTTTGGAAGCTCTGCATAATCTATGACCGTTTCAAACATGCGTCCATTATAGTGCTGACAAATGGTTTGAACAGGTTGCTTATATAAAAGTTGTTGTTCTTTTAGCATAATAATTTCATTGGCAATTGACTCCACATCTGAGACGATATGCGTTGAAATTAAAATCGTACGCGTTCTCGCCAACTCTACTAAAATACGACGAAAGCGTGCGCGTTCTTTTGGATCTAATCCGGCAGTTGGTTCATCTAAAATGAGTAGCTTCGGGTCTGCCAATAAGGCTTGTGCAATGCCCACGCGTTGAATCATACCTCCCGAAAATTTCCGCATTTTCTTATGCTTTACTTCAGACAATGCGACCATTTCCAGAACTTCATCAATGCGCGAGTTTACATATTCTTTCGGCATCCCCTTTAACGCAGCCAAATACTGCAAATACTGCACTGGTGAATATTGCTTATAATAGCCAAATTGCTGAGGTAAATAGCCCAGTAGTTCTCTATAGTCCGCATCTAAAATGAAAATGTCCTTTCCCCCGTAAGTAATGCGCCCCTCTGTTGGACGAATTAACGTCGCGAGCATTTTAATTAAGGTCGATTTCCCTGCCCCATTTGGCGCTAATAATCCGTACACACCATGCTCAAATGACAGTGATAATTTCTGTAAAGCTATAAAATCTCCATATTTCTTCGTTACATTCTCTATGACAAGCATTCATAACTTCCCCCTTGCTTTTTAGTAAATATTTGATAAATGGCGTGGATAAATAGGTACATTGTGAACACCATCACGAGGACGTACACAGTCTTTGGTAATTGCATAACAACTTCTAAATTTAACTTTGTAAAAACGACACTCGTAACGACAAACCAGCATCCGCTATAAAGTAAGATTCGTATGAATGAACTGTTTTTTCTAATTAATATCAGCATACCTGTTGCAAATAAAAATAGACCACTAAGCGAAAAACTGATTAGTGTAAGCTCATCGAATCCGAAAAACTGCGAAACAACAAAAAGCGTGGTGATATGGACAACAATTGCATATACGCTATACATTGCCATTCTGATCGCCAATAGCTGATACATGGTGTATTTCATCGTCATTTCAAGTTCCACCATACCTGCAAATTGCTTTGTTAAATAATTGCATACAGTAAGAGCAAGAAAAATAAACGGTGCTACTAAAAATAATATTCCTGCCCATTCAACACCTAACTCTTCCTTGTTTACAATTATATAGGTGAGCTGTACAGCAACGAGCGCTACTAATAATATTGAAAATAGCAACTCACTTCGTCCAAATAGCTCTCTTTTCGAAAAAACCCGCAAAATCTCTGCTACAAGTGCCACTGTCGATTTTTGCTTTGGAAAAGCTTGTTGAATAATCATTTGAATTTGCTGCTCGATTTGCTGGTCACTCGGGGTTTTCACTTCAAATTTTGCTTTCATCATATCCCTCCATTTCCTTTTTCAGTCGTCGAATTGCTTTGTAATAATTCGTTTTAACCGTAGATTCGGGTAACTGTATTATTTGTGAAATTTCACTAAATGTTAGTTGTGAAAAAATTTTATAGCGCACTATTCGCTGCACAACTCCGTCAAATCGTAAAAGCAATTCATTCACATATTCATACTGTTCCTTGTATTCAAGCTGTACCATCCCATCTGATGGATCTGGTTTCTCTTCATCCACATCAAAAGTGGTCAACTTTTTCACTTTATTTTCCTTGGAGCGAAAATAATCAATGCAGTGGTTCGTCGCAATCCGATATAGCCATGTACGAAAACCCGATTTTCGTTCATCAAATGACGGGAGTGATTGCAACATCCGTATAAATAGCTCCTGCGTTAAATCCAGCGCTAACTGTTCGTCTATTACTTGTTTATAGACGAATATGTAAATTTCTTTGTAATACTTTTTGATTAATTTATTCGCATATTTTTGATCATTATGTTGTTTTATTTGGCTTATCCAATACCCTTCGCCTATCAAAATTACTCACCTCAATTTGCTTTCCTCTATATATTCGTAAACGTGTTGTAAATAGTTTTAACTTTTTTTATTTTTCTACTATAACAGTAATCTATTGAAAATGAACATTAGGATTTGTGATGACGAACGTAAGATTGAAATATAAAAATGCGCACCTTTTCGGTACGCACGAATGTTCAACTTTCTGAAATTTCTTTCGTATAGTTGGCTATTTTTCACATGTTACCTGGATATTTTTCGACTAGGGGGGGATGTAATCATTAAAAATAAACCTGGATGTAATCTTAAATCATTGGCGCAACAAGCTCTACCTTAATTCGATCGGGGTCCTCAAAAAATACAGCATAGTGATCCTTTCCTCCAGCAAAAGGATGCTTGTCTTTATACAGAATTTCCATCCCTCTTTGTTGTAATTGAATCGTCATATGTTCAACGTGTTCCTTTGATTCCGCATGAAATGCAAGGTGATTTAATCCCACGCAGCTTCTATGATAGTGTGAATGAAGATATTTTTCAGGTGTTTGAACAAAAACAATATATGTATCAGCTAGCCTCCAACTCTTTCCCTGTTCCCAAGTTTGAAAATCCTCATATCCAAGTTCTTTTAAAAACCATGACCAAAATGCGACCGTGTTTTCTAAATTCGAAACATTAATTTCAAGATGATGTATTGAACCAGTTTTCACATTAACCACTCCATTATTTAATATCGATTTAAATCTATCATAACATTTCCACATGAAGGTTTGAGGACACAATAAACACCTATCATAAAAACGCAGCTATACCTGGGCGTTTACGATAAGTGTTTTATAAATGCTCCCCTTTAATCTAAATCAACCTGAATCGTCCCTTTCCCGTTCAAGTACGCTTCATAACGAATAATTTCAAGCTGTACGGGATTTACCGGCGCTTCGTCTACCTCAAAAAATTTCCCGATTTGCATAGAATCTTCCATCTGTGAAAACCACTCACTATAAGAAGAGTAGCTTGTTCCCTGTGCATCAATCATATTTCCTAGTACTTGTTTAAACTCGTTTTTCTTGTAATTTGATACCTCGTAAATCAGTTCGTAATCATCTTTTATCTCTTTCAGCTCAAGCTGCAATAAAGGAGGTTGAGCAATAACCTGCTTTTTCTCCAAATCAATTGTAACAAAAGCATCCTTTTTATCGATTGCCTCAATTTCTAGAAATTCAATACTTAATATTTTTGGCATTCGGAAGTAATTGCTCTCTAGTAGAACACTAAATTGTGCATCATTCAGTGAGCCAAAACCTACTACACCATTTTTAATTTTGCCCCATTCCTCGTGCTTTTCATCATAAAGTCGAATATCCCCAAAATTCAATATTTTCTTAGTGTTTGATGGATCAATGGACATTTTCAGCTCGGAACGAAGTGGAGAAATTTTCAGCTCGTGAACCATTATTTTTTGACCATCGATTACTAGCTGCTGTTCAATTGGGTAAACTTTTGACGCCATAATTTCATTTTTCAGCGTAAACGGAATGGTAAAAACAGTTTCAGGATGATCCCTTAGCGAGAGGATTAATTCGAAATCGCGAATCGAATAGTCCATGCCCTCATTTGTAGTAACATTGATGATATTTTCAACTTCAAATGTATTTTCTGCCTGACCGAACCAGCTTGTAGTTACACCGGCCTTGACTAGCTCCTGCCCCTGTCGTAGGTCTGCTGTTACTCCTAACGTATTTGCCAAGTCTTTAGCTGATTCAATTTTATAGGAAATGCTCATGCCAGTTTCGTCGGCAATGACTCCCGTTACAGTTAAGGTTAGCCCATCAATCGTTTGACTTTCGTTTATTACTTCAAAATAGTCATTGTGTAAAATGTCCTCGATTCCTTTATCAAAGGTTACAAGTTCGACGAATGGTTTCAGACCAGGTAACTGTGAAATTGCATGTGCAACAGCAGGTGAAACTCGAATAGAACCGATGATTGCGAGAAATAGAAGTGCGACGGCTAAAAAGGATTGCTTAAGACGCTTTTTATGTATTTTTGATTGCTGTAAGCGTTTCGCTGCTTTTTCCAATGTATCGGATTGAATTCGATCTACTGGTACGGTATCTAGAAGCTCTAAGTAACGTTTTTGCTGCTTATCATCAAATGATGTCATGAAATATCCCCCTCCCTTAAAATATGGCGAAGCTTTTTCATCGTTTTATGTAATCTTGACTTCACCGTGCCCTCCGGAATATTTTGAATTTCCGCGATTTCGCTATTTTTTAAATCCCTAAAGTATTTCAAATGGATAAGCTCCTGTTGATCTACAGGTAATTTCGTGATGGCATCGTTTAATTCGAAAAATTCATTTGATAAATAGGGTTGTTCAGCAATCTCCTCTGTAATGACAATGCGTTTTTGCTGGCGCTTTTGCATTAGGCATGTATTTATCACGATCCGAACTAGCCACGTTTTAAAGAATTGCGGCGATTTTACTTTATGCATATTTTTTAATGCCAAATAACTCATTTCCTGTAGGGCATCGTTCGCATCATGCTCATTTTGCATATAGCTGTAGGCGACACGATACATGGGTTCTTTATAAATATGTAATAAGTGCATTTGTGCCTCTTGATTCCCACCTATTGCCTGCTCAGCTAATTCGATTTCATTCATATACACGCCTCCTTTATTATTAGATGGTTATGTAATGTAAATCGTTCAATTTATTTTTTTACAATTCAATTATATCAGTAAATTCAGTTCAACTTAATGTTCAAACCCTCCACTTATACACCAGCGAGATTTTATGCGATAGAATCGAATTCTATGTATCAAAAGGAGGAACTAGCATGACAACAATAGAAAAGCAAGAGGCTGCCCGTTTAGCATCTACACTTGAACATCTTAAAACAGCTTATATGCATGTTTCAGACGATATTTCTAAAAAGGGTACGAGCTATACAGATCTAAAACAATATATGGTGGATTATAATAATGAACTTGATAAAATGGAGGTTTATGATTACCAGCAATCGCTGAATATGATTGATCGGTCGGGCGTGGCAAGCTTGATAGCGCAGCGACAAATCAAAAAACTTATTGATTCTCCTTATTTTGGACGCTTTGATTTTGTGTATGAGGGAGATCAGATAAAGGATGCAGAAGCCTTTTACATTGGCCGCTTTGGCTTTAGTGATGGGGATGGTAATAACCTCATTTATGATTGGCGAGCACCGGTATGTCATATGTATTATGAATTCGAATTAGGTGATGCCTATTATATCGTCAAGGAACGTCAATTTGACGGGGAATTAATCGGTAAGCGTCAATTTAAAATCGAAAATTCCACTATCCACTATATGATGGATAGTTCGGTGACGATTCAAGATGCTATTTTACAACGTACGCTTAGTGAAGGTGCTTCGGAAAAAATGAAAACAATCGTTTCCTCAATTCAACGTGAGCAAAACCGAATCGTACGAAATGAAACAGCCTACAACGTTGTGATTCAAGGAGTCGCAGGATCAGGTAAAACGGCAGTAGCCCTTCACCGTATTGCCTACTTACTATATAAATATCGTGATACCCTTCGCCCTGAAACAATATTCATTTTATCTCCAAATAAGATTTTTGGGGATTATATTTCTACCGTATTACCAGAACTCGGCGAGCAACCGATTCGATCGTATACATTGGACGAACTAACACAGTTGCTTTTGCCGAATAGTTACGGCTTCACTTCATTTGAACAAGAGGTTACACAGATGATGGAACAGCCACTCTCTGACCTTGCGAAACGCACGGCATTTAAGGCTAATTTCGAGTTTGTCCAAAAGCTTGAAGATTTTTTACAGCAGCTTGATGCGACGCTTTTAAAGCATGGAGACTTTTCGATTTCAGAATCGATTATCGAAGCAGATTATTTACAGGGACGCTTCGAGCAATATAAAAATGAGCCTGTTATGCAGCGACTCGAGCTATTAGCGGACGATATTTTAACTATTTTAAAAGCTAAATGGCTAGGTGAATTAAAGTTACCAAGTAAAAATGAAGTAATAAAACGTCTGAAAAAAAGACTTACAATGCCATCCCCAATGGCCATTTATCAGGCTTTTTATGCGCATCTTGGCGAAGAACAACAATTCATATTTAAAAAGCAGCACTTTGAATTTGCCGATGTATATCCCTATTTATACTGCCAACTGTATTTTCAAGGCATTAAAACCTATGAAAATGTACAGCATTTTGTGTTAGACGAAATGCAGGATTATACACCGGTGCAATACGCCGTTTTGCAAAAAGTATTTACGTGTAAACGAACGATTATTGGTGACTTTAGTCAGGCACTTTTACCGTTCGAGACCATTTCTAAAAAAGCCTTTCTACATCTGTTTTCACAGCTAGAATATGTGGAGCTCACAACAAGCTATCGTTCGTCTTATGAAATCGCCATGTATACACAAAAGTTTTTACATCAAATGACGATTCAACCCATCGCAAGACATGGTGAGCAACCGCAAGAAATCGCCTATACTTCCATGGATGAAATGATTACATTAATAAAGAATTATGCCAATAACAGCTATAAAACAACGGCAATCATCTGTAAGACAAATGCCGATCTTGTTGAGCTGGCGAATTTGCTAAAAGATATCCCATTTACAATTTTAGATGGGGATGCCAAAACATTTGAAATGGGAATCCTACTCACAACAATTCAATATGCAAAGGGACTTGAATTTGATTCGGTTATTATCCCCACTGTTGATCGACAGCATTATGAAACTACCTTTGACTGCGGGCTCCTTTATATTGCTTGTACACGTGCAATGCATCAGCTTACATTGCTAACGCATGCTACGTCTCCAAGTCCATTGCTATAAGTTGCTTTAAGAAGGCAATGATTGATTCAACATCAATCATTGCCTTCTTTATATTCACTTCTAATTCATCCGTTACATGTAAAAAATCTTCTATGAATTTTGGTGAATTCAATACTTGTTGAATATCATTCGCCGTAAAGCTAGGATTTATTTTCTCAAATAGATGACGAATTGCAGCAATCGAAAAATGAGCACTTCTCAATGTTCGGATTATAAGAAGCTTTTGATAGTCATGATCATTATACATTCTTCGGTTTTGCATATTCCGTTTAATCTGGTATAAACCATTCCGTTCCCAATTGCGCAACGTCTCCTCTGTCAATTGAAGTTGCTGAGCAATCTCTTGATGCGTATAAGTAGTTTCAGAAAGTGGTTCTTTTTTCAATATAATTTCAACAGTAGAAATTGCTTTTAACGCAAAATCATGTTCTTTCTTTAAAAAAAGTAAATACCCTTTTGCTTCTGTTAGTGCTGCAGAAAATTGCTCGGCGCCAGCCATTTTGACGATTTTCTTTGCCTTTGTTCGTAAATTATTTTGAATGAATTCTTGGCGGAACGCATGTCTTGCAATTTGCATTTGCAGGTCATGTACAACGGTATAATTCCGATATCCATTTGCATCGCGTGGTGCTGGTGAGATATAGCCAAATTCTTCATATAGTCGCACTGTATTAGGATGGACATTCGATCTAGTTGCTATTTCTTTCGTTCGCACAGGCTCACCCCCTAACATCATTTCTTTAAAATCAACTAATATAAAAGTAGCATAGCTTTTTTAATAAGCCATGCTACTTTGCTATTAACATTTATTTAATCAGCTTTTGATTGTAATCAAGCATTCTGGGCACCCTTCCGCATCAGGGGCTTTTCGTCTAAAATTCTTTCTTATAATAGATAAATACAGCAATGAAATAAGAAATAATATATATGATAGCACCAAATATTAGATATATAAACCCAACGTATATAGATGTATCAATATTTAAATTTGACAGAGGTAATAGTTCTATTAAATAGCCAACTAAGCCTTGTAATACTATAGTCGCAAAAAAACCACCCATCCCACTTCCAATTACAATAGCGTCAGACTTTTCTGACCCTAAAATAAAGAGGAGTGGAAAAATTAAGGCACCGGCAAAGAGAACTATGAAACTCGCAATAGAGACAATTCTAAATATACCATCGATTGAAGTAATTGAAACTAGATCATACACATAAAAGATACTATATGATAATAAAGCACCGATAATTACGATATAAAAATAGAAAAGGTAGTGACTTTGTACAATAGTTGCTCTACTAACGGGTAAAGTAAGTACGTACTTGTCATATCCAGACCTAGCCCCTATTTTTATAACTTCTGTTACAGGCATCGTCATGAACAAGATAATAAATATAGCACCTATACTGTGCATTGAAGAATCTCCAAAATATAGAAGTATTCCAGACACCAAGATTGCTAGTCCTGTGTATGCAAAAATACTTCGATAAACTAAGTAATAGTTTGTCAATATGAGCCCTTTCATTTAGTTATCGCTCCTTGTTAAAAAGACACTAAGCTCTTCCAATGAGAAGGTTTTAGCAGCAATTCCATTTGGCAGTTCCTGTTTACGTGATACCAGTACACTGAAATAAGAACCATAGTTCCTTTTGGCCACAATTATATCTTTATTGAGTAACGTAAGTTGTTCCTCATTAATATCTACAACAGCATAATTTTCTATAACCTTTTCTTTATCTTCATTTAATAAAATTTCACCATCTTTTATAAAGATAATACGGTTGGCGATTTTCTCAATATCACTCATAATATGAGAAGAAAGTAATATACCACCATTATTATTACTCACAAAACTTTTCAATTCATCTAACAAGTCTTGTCTTGATGAGGGATCAAGTCCACCCGTCGCCTCATCTAGTATTAATAATTTTGCATTATGGGACAAGGCAACAGATACAGACAGTTTCATTGACATCCCACGTGATAATTTATTTACCTTTTTATCTATAGGTAAAGAGAACGTATTAACTAATCTATAAAAATTTTCTTGGTCCCAAGAATCGAAAAGTTTTTTGAAAGCTCTATTTAGTTGTTTTATTGTAAGGTGTGGCGGTAAGTTCACGGCATCAAATACTACACCGATCTTTTCCTTATCCTTTGCATGTTTATTTATATTTTCTTCACCAAATATTTTTACTGTACCGCTATCTTTAGAAATTAATCCTAGTACTGTTTTAATCGTTGTTGATTTACCTGCCCCATTATCACCAATGAACCCAACAATTGATCCGGCCGGCACATTAAATGTAACATCTTTCAAGACGACTTTTTTACCAAATGATTTGCTAACATTATCAATCTCTAAAAGATTTGACATCATTTCATCCCCTCTCTGAATATTGTCCTTGCCAAATTTAATCATTAGTATCAACTGTACCCCAAACTGCTAAAATATTTGACGATATAAGAACAAAAAAGGATAATAATACTAACTTTCATTTAATCACTAACATTATCTACTTACTATCGGGTGATGTCAATATTTAACTGGTAATTTATGGTTTTATTTTCACTTATAGATACTTGATTTTAGGAGGAAATTATGGATATAGGAAATAAAATTAAACTTAGAAGAAAAGAGTTAGGCTTAAGACAGGCTGATATAGCTGAACCCGAATTTACACGAGGCTTTATTAGCCAAATCGAGAATGGAATTACAAAACCACCCCTTAAAACTTTAGAAATTATCGCGAAGAAGCTTGCCGTCTCAATCAATTATCTTATTGAGGAAGAAAGTGAGGCCTCTATGGAATTTAATACTCCGTATAAAATATCGGAAAAAATTATAATTGCGAAAAGGCTCATTAATCTTAGAAAATATGAAGATGCTTCTTCAATCATTGAAGCAATAGAGAACTTGGGCAATCAAGATTTTATTGGGGATGTTTTAGCATTAAAAGGTGAGATTTTCTATGAACAACAACAATATTTAGAAGCAATTACCTTACTGAAACAATCGTTAATTTACCTTCACCCGCAAGATCCAATTGCCAACGTTAACATTTATGTAAAACTGGCTAACAGTTATATGAAGTGTCAAAAATACGATAAAGCGATTGACTATGGTTTCTATGGCTTATCGATTATTCAAAGTATTCATTTTGAGGAGCGATTATTGGAATTAAAAATTCTCTATCTACTGGGCTATTGTCATTGTCGAAGAAGTGAGTATAAGCTGGGGATCCGTTATGTTGAGGAGGCACTTTCTCTTTCAGATACAATCCAAATTCATTATAATTACGGTTCACTAAAGATGTTACGTGGTCTAGCCCATACATATTTGAAGGATTATGAAAAAGGGATTCACTACACAAAAGAAGCGCTTCATTTTTTCAAAAGCACAGATGCTAGAATAGAAATTGTAGGTTGCTTAACCAATTTAGGCATTCTGCATAAGTATACGCATGACTACGAGCAAGCAATCTGTTTCTTAAAAGAAAGTTTATCCCTAGCAGAAGAAGCAAATTTAAACTACCATAAGCAAAATAGCTTATATGAGCTTGCTGGAACACTCCTAGTAGCTAATCAATATGAAGAGGCCCTTTATCTTGCGGAAGATAGTCTACAACTTATTCAAGAGAAACCGTTACGTGGTAAGATTTTCTATATTTTAGCCTCTGCGCATACTTCATTAACAAATTGGGCTGAAGCAATAACCTATATAAAACAAGCGCTTAAATTGTTTGAAGAACATGATATGAAACGTTGGCAAGCAAAGTCTTTAACGAAATTAGCAGAAATTTATTACTTACAAGGTGAACATCATGCAGCTCATACTCATTATCAAAAATCTCATGAAATTTACGAATCAATGATGGAAGCAGAATAATTTTTTGGCGCGTCAAGAGCGAATATGAGATTAAAACAACTCTTTAAAACAATAGAAGAAACGCGCTGAGAGTAATCGAAGTGGGTAACTACCCATAAAGTGAAATTTCGATGGCTTCTATATAACACCCTATAGAAAAAATAAGCGGCCCATTCAGAAAGGCATTTGAACGGGCTGGGTTGGTGTGAGAAATGTATGGAAAAAACAATCTTTAGACGTACTTGATGCAGTCTCATTTTATTGAAATTGCTTTCATAATGAATAGTGCACATCAAATTTTAGAAGAATTTATTTTTCTATAAAATACTTCAAGGGCTAGTGCCAATGATTTAGGTTCTTCTATATTAACCTCATGACCGGCATTTTCAATAATATGATAGTTCTTATTTGTCAATCGGTCTGTCAATTTCTTTGCAGCCTTTTGATTTACATAATCCTTTGCGCCGCACACGACTAAAACAGGACATGATATATATTTCAATCCTCTATTAAAATTTATATCCAGCATGGACTTACTAAGTTGAATCATATGTTTTTTAGACACACCAGATTTCAAGAAGTATTTTTCAGGAAGAATACTGAAGATAATATTTTGACACATCATTAAAAAACGTGGCATTTTAAACTGAGGTGCAATTAACACAAGTGAATTTACCCTCTTCGGATAATCAATCGCATAATTTAATGCTAATATGGCACCTAGGGAAATACCACAAAGATTTAAAGGTTGAGAAAACTTGTCACAGTAGTCTACAAAAGCAGCATAAAGTTTCTGATATGTTAAATCTTGATTCTCACATAAATTATACAAGTCAGGACATGTAATCGCCATTTCCTTTGGTAAGTGAGAAACTGTAGGTTGCCAACTTAAAGAGGTCTGCCCAAGGCCATGTACAAATATAGTACTCAAGGTAAATCCCTACTTTCCAATTTAAAACTAGCCTTTTTCAAATATTCCACAACAAAGCAACTGATTGCTAATAAAATTGTCATCATTAATTGAAAAATAACGGAACCTCGGTGAATTGTATAACTTTCTATAAAAAAGTTAGATATCCATATAATTCCAAACATTAGTGGGATTGTCAGTAATAAAGAATAGCCAAATGCACGAAGCTTTAGTTTCTGGTACTTCAAAAAAATAAAATAGATTCCCCACAAACTCAAACAGCAAATAAAGGATATACACCCACCTAATGTGAATACTAGCTGTATGCCTAAAATAAGGCTCAATACAAATAGAAAAGGTATACTGACGATACTTAAAACAATTAAAGCATTGCGAATACCTTTCTCTTTACCGACTGTATAAGGTATAAATATCCAGAATGTAACAATGGAAAGCATGACGATAAATGACCAATCGAATCCTTTCGTAATAAAGTAATCACAAATAATGCAAGTAGTTATAGCAATCATACTACTAATGAGAGCAACTACTAAAACCCATTTCAATACTTTATTTTGATTAAAACTTAATCTTGTATCCATTCCATTCCCCCAAATATTATTTAGTCTATTTACATACCTACTGAATGTATGTAAATATTTAAAATAAAATGCCTACTTAAAGGCAATTTATTTTACACTTATGGATTTATTTTAGAAAAATAGTGTTTGATATTCGCCATCATTTCCTCATCGAACAATGGAAGCCCCATTTTATTTAGCATCTCATTCATAAACTCAAATTTATGATACATTTCCTCTGCACTTGCAGGATAAATCGACGGCATTAACCACAGCTCTAGCAATGGTATAAGCTCTGATAATTCTTTTGCATACTCTGTTTGAATAGAACCATCCGCTATTCCTTCATTCATTAATTCGAGCCATAATGGACTAAGATTTTTACGATTTGATTCAATCATTCCCGCTAAAATACGAGGGTTTTGTAAAATGGGAATCGCCTGCTCAGATAATGGTACTCTCTCTTCATCAGATTGATTAAGTGCAATAGCCATTTTCATCTTTTGAAGTCCATTTAAATCACTTCTATTTTTGAGCGATACAAATGAATTGTTTTCTAAAAACATTCGCTCGATTAATGCATTGATAATTTCCTCTTTTGATTTAAAGTGATGATATACGGCCCCTCTAGTCAATCCATCTAGCCCATCTACAATATCCTGAATAGTAGTTTGATCAAACCCTTTTTCTAAAAACAACCTTTGTGAAACCTCTAGAATTTTCTCTAAAGTAACTTCTGGATATTTATTTCGAGCCATAAATACGACAACCCTTTCATACATTCAGTATGTATCTATCTTATAAGCTATATTTATATTTGTCAAAAATACCCAAATGCCAGCTCAATAATTACGACTCATTTAACATTTTCCTGTGATATGAATATGAAACCAATGTAGCAATAATAACTATGCATAACACTACTGACAAAATAATAATCTCTACATATTCATTAAATAAAATCGACAAGCAAATCACAGGTATCCCCGCTAACATCAAAGTATATCCTGCAAAACGGTTAGATTTTCGCCAAACAATCTCATTTGAAAGTGTCCATGGTAACCTTAGACCAAATGCTGCATTCGGTTTTGTACGTGGCATAAAGTTACCAAAAATAATCATAATCATCCCTACTACGATCCCCGCATAAACATTGTTCGTTATCTCAATCGGCTTTTCTAACAACTTGAATATAATTTGAAATAGAATAAGTACGCATTGACTTAAAAGGGTCATCCATAAAATTGTACTTTTAGAGCCACTATTTTTTTGGTTTTTTACTGCCATTACTGAAAGAATAGCCGTTAGTATAAGAAAAATCGGGATCGTCCAACGCATAATAAAACTTTCAACGGAAACGCCTGGTATAAATAGACCTATTAATACACTTACAATTGGAATACAAACTACAAAAATTTTCATCATCTGTCTCTCCTCACTGTTTCAACTTTAATAACCAACTATAAATCTCTTGAAGAACCGTCGAATTTAACGAGTAATAAATGAATTGCCCTTTTTTCTCTTGCGTAATTAACCCTGCTGTCTTCAATATTGTCAAATGATGTGAAATACTTGGCTTACTAATTGAAAAGTAATCTGCAATTTCACCCGCAGTCAAGTCCTTTTCTTTCAGCCTATCAAGTATTTCCCTTCTTGTCGGATCAGATAAAGCTTTAAATACATCATTACTCACCTTCTCACCTCACTCATTTAGGTATTTAGATAACCGTCTAAATATAATTTTAAATAAAAATACAATATATGTCAATTATTAATGTCAGATTCATTATGAAAACAACTCAAAGAACTGCGCTGAGAGTAATCGAAGTGGGTAACTACCCATAAAGTGGAATTTCGATAGCTTCTATATAACACCCACTTAATGACAAAAGAAAAACCTGCTCAGATTTACGTTTGAGCAGGATTAATTCGGGTTTTATTTAGTTGTCTATTATCAAAAGAGATTTTAGAACTTTTCCATCACATGAAACTGGGTTTCTTTTTCGCTATTTTTATTAAGAAATGTTGCTACAATTTTAAATCCAGCTTTTTCATAAAGTTTAATTGCTCTCTCGTTGAACGTTGCAACACTTAACCTAAAGAATTTTTTTCCGTACTTATGTTTCCCAAATTCTAAACCTGTTATAAAAAACTCTAATCCCTTACCTTTACCAGTAAGGTCAGGTCTTAAGCCAAGTCCTATATCAAGGAAATTTTCATCTTTATAAAGACCTTCTGTAATTCCCCCAGGAACTTGTGCATTTCTACCATAACAAAAATAACCAATTAAATCATCATGACTATAAACGGAGTAATAAGATCCATCCGTTAATTCTTGTATGTCTTCTGGCTCATCTCCCATATTATACATTGAATAAGGCAAGTCGTATTCCCATTTTCCTATTCTATTTGCATCTTCAATTGTCATTGCTTTTACATGATATAATACGTCCTTATTAACCTTCATTTGAACATGTTCCCTCCTAGTTATTAGAAATTGAATAATGCAAAGTTTTCAATCTAATAAATTCCAGTCTAGTTATATTCCATATTTTAACACAGATTATTCGTTTGAAATATATGGTTCCAAAAGCTACCTTGTTAACCTAAAATCTACGGCCAGATTAAAAAAATGGTACTTTTCATGCCATATAAGCATTTAAACACGGTAAAAATGCATTTACATCCTAGGTGAAAACAGCTAAAATCAGGGTGGAAACTTCCTTAAAAAACCAATTCAACCGAAAGAAGTGGTACAACTGTTAAAAGAGCAATTAGCGAAACTCGCACTCGACTTCGTGTCCGTTCCAGAGCACTACGAATTACAGGTTGAAGATTATTCGAATAATCAAGCCACATTTATTTGGGCCACAAGCAATTTGGAGGATGGTATCGATATAACGCTTGATCAAAATGGAAGTCTACTAACCCTTTCAAAACCCTCTTCAAAAATTGGTACTGTTTTAACGATAGAGCAGCAAAAATCAGTAGCTGAATTATTTTTAACCGAACAGTACAAACATGCACTCGAGTATTTAACATTGTCTGAAACAATTCAAAAAGAGGACGAAACAAGATTTATTTATGAACAGTATGTAGGAGGCTACCCGCTTACTAGCTTTTATACAAAAATTGTCGTTTCCAAGTACGGTGAGGTAATTGATTTTAAGTATGATGGTTATACGAAAACACCGCCTATTTTTCCAGACCCACTCGTGGATAAAAATACGATTCTTCAGCACCTTCATCAGGCTAAGTGGTCGCTTTCACTGCATTATTTAAATAATGATTTATATTCCGTATCTGAATCTGGTCTTTACCAAATTTACGAGAGTTCGATTGTTTATCAGTCATTTGATGCTACTACTGGTGCTGCTCGCTTTGATAATGAGGAGGAAGAACGCGTCTCCTTACTACCATTTCCTAAAGTTGCGACTCTCGAAAAACAGGCAACAATTGAAGACATCATCGGCATACCGGACTCGATGGAAAAACTACGTGAAATCGAGTTAGATGACAACAAGCTAGCTATCGTTTGGCGTGATAAAGATTGGCAAGCGCCAAAGGATAAGACGATGGATAGCTTCTTCCATGAACGTCTGGAGGATACGGTAAAAGCGAAAATAGATACGCGTACAAATACACTAATAGAATTCATTTGGTTTAAAAAACGTACAGGTAGTCTCCAGCTTTCATTTGAGGCATGTCGCGACATTGCTTGTACATTTATTACAACGTATTTTACTGAGTATTTACCTTTCCTACAGCTAAAACTGACAGAAGCTGAGTTCAATGTCGTACATCGAGCCTTTTTCACCTTCCCATTACATAATGGTAACGGTCAAATAATCGACGGCAAACAATTTTATGTCGCCGTAAACAGAACAACTGGATATATTGATTTAATACGGTCACCTAGAATCGACCTTTCTATAGTTCAAGCATATGAGCCATTACTTATTCAGCCACTTGAAACAGTCATCTCAGCACTTGACGATATAAATGTGTTCTTAACATGGTCAAAGAGGCATGAGGAGGAAGAAATAAAATATGTGTTACAATATCAGCTCGGTCAAGCACAATCTAAGCAAACAATATTAGGAATTGATGCCGTTTCAGGGACACTCGTTTTGAGCAAGCTTTAACTTCCTTAAGGGCAATCTATACGTTACTGAATTGCCCTTTGCTAATACTGCAAATGTTACAACAAAATAAAAACAGATGGAGCCACATTTATGTGATACTCCATCTGTTTTTTAATATTCCAAAATACCACTTTACCGAACTTTACATTCAATCTAAAGGGAAATGCAAAACGCAAAAAAAGATACTTCCATAAATTAATACGTGCTATGATTATATGTAAATAAATTATATAAAAACCATATGTTAGGAGTGTGCGCTGTGATTGTCCAATTAGAAGAAGTAACAGAACATGGGAAAGTAATCATATCTAGTTCTACAATTGATGTAAGCATAACAGCCATCTATAGTGACTTAAAAAGAACACAACTATTAATAGAACAATTAAAATCAACTGGCTATGTCCATCGGTTAAACGAGGGACACCACCAATTTCTAAACGTAGAGGAAACCTTTAGATTTTATAAAAATTTAGGTGAGCATCCTCTTTCTGTTGAAGAGTTACTGCAATTATTTGGCCTTCAATCCGAACGCAAAACAAAAGTGAAAAAGCTTACGGAGAGTTCTAAAAATCTAATATCCTTTCTTCGTCCATATTTATACACAAAAAATTTACTTATTTTAGAAGAACCTTTTAATCGATTAGAAGAGGCAGCTCGACAAACAATGGTTCAGTTACTTCATAAAATAACTGCTCAAGAAAAATCACTTTTATTAATCGGTGGTAATTTAGAGGAATTACTTCTCCTTACAGAGGATATTTATAGAATCGACCATTCAGGTATACATAAAATGGATTTTCATGAGGAAATAATGGAACCTACATCTGTAGAGGAGCCCACTATTAAAATCGAAAAAATCCAAACAAAACATAATGACAAAACCATCTTATTTAACCCACCTGAAATTGATTATATTGAAAGCATAGATGGAACAGTCTATGTAAATGTAGCAGGTATAGGCTATAGTTGTTCCCTAACACTACAGGAATTAGAAAAGCGATTGCGTGCATACGGTTTCTACCGCTGCCATCGATCCTATATTGTGAACTTGCAAAAAGTACGAGAAATTATTACATGGACTAAAAACAGCTACAGTTTGAAATTAAATATACAAGAAGAGGTCATCATCCCCCTTTCACGAAATAAATTATCGGAACTAAAAGAATTAATCGGTATCTTATAATATTGCACGGGCAATAACAGCTACCATTCATCCCTAATATGGTACTGTTCACCCCTATTTTGCTACATTTAAACGACATTTTAAGGTGTCATTCAATGATATGCTCTATATTTAGATTAACAAATGAATGAAGGAGGTTGCACTGATGACAGTTGCAATTAACGTACAACATATTGGAAAGAAGTTTCAGAACTTCATCGCTTTAGAGGATGTTTCCTTTTCAATTAACAAGGGAGAGATTTTCGGATTTCTTGGGCCGAGTGGTTCTGGGAAAACAACAATGATCAAGATTTTAACAGCACAGCTAAAACAAACAATTGGCCACGCATCTATTTTTGATATTCCAGCAATAAAGATGAGTGAAAGTATCAATAAAGAGCGATTTGGTATCTTAACAGATAATAGTGGGCTATATAAGCGCCTTACTGTAGAAGAAAATTTGTTATTGTTTAGTAATTTATATCAACTACCCTCTTCAGCCGTAGATGAAGCTTTAGCATTTGTAAATTTAGAGGCTGCTCGTAAAAAGAAAGTTAGTACCTTATCTAAAGGAATGATGCAGCGCGTAACATTAGCAAGGGCGATTATGCATAAACCTGATTTACTATTTTTAGACGAACCCACATCTGCATTAGATCCGGTCAATACACATCATATTTATAAGGGCTTACGTAAATTAAATGACATGGGGACAACCATCTTTTTAACAACACATGATATGGGAGAAGCTGAAACGTTATGCGATCGAGTTGCTTTCCTACATAAAGGTAAAGTACGTGAAATTGGTTCCCCTGCCGACTTAAAGCTTAAATACAGTGATCAATCTATGTTGGTTGAATTAACAACGGGTGAAAAGCACACTTTGCCTTTAAATGAAAAAGGCGCCGCTACAAAAATTACCGATTGGATGAACCGTCAAGTCATTCAACGGATTCAAACGAATGAACCAACTTTAGGTGACATATTTATGCAATTAACAGGGAGTGACTTACAATGAATATATCAATGAAAAGAATACAGGCCATTTTTATAAAAGATTATAAAGAATTCTCTCGAAATTATGCCGTTTCAATAATGGTGTTACTTCCACTTATTTTAGCCTTTGTCTATAATAAGTCTGGAGCAGATACGCTACAAGTTTATTTTTTACCGATTAATATGACCTTCGCCTTGGTAACGACGTTTGTGCAATGTTGTTTAATTGCAGAGGAGAAAGAAAATAATACATTACGCAGTTTAATGATGTCTCCTGCCACAAAGGTAGATATTTTAGTCGGCAAAAGCTCACTAGTCTTTACAATCACAGCAATTATTTTAGCCTTAACGATTTATCTGCTTGGCTTTTCACCTTCAAATCCACTCGTACTTATTGTAGGGTTTGCGATTTCTACAATTTTCTATTTAGCAATTGGCATCATTTGTGGTCTTTTTACCAATACAGTCATGGAGGCTTCTGTTGCTGTATTACCGGTAATGGCAATTTTCTCATTTGGCCCAATGGGATTGATGCTAGCTGATTCATACCCGGCATTAGAATTATTAAAATGGTTACCGAGTGCTCAACTACTTCTTCTTGAGGAAGCTAGTGCGAATGGATCGACATACCATATTTGGCTTGCCCTCGCCGTTATTACAGCTTGGTCGATTATTGCACTAGCAATTGCGAATATACTATTTAAGAAACGTATGAAGGATGATTAAAAATCTAAAAAAGTAATGATTACCACGCAATAAAATATGTTTACAGCCAAAACAAAGAGCCTGTTCAGATTCGTATTTGAATAGGCTTCTTTGTTTTTTTATTTACATACGCTCCAGAGGCTTGCGAAGTTCGCCAATCCTCACATTGCGCCTGGCTCTTTATTAACTGCTAGTATTTTACATAAAGAAAGAGAAACTATCGTTATAAAATGATTATAATTGTATAATTAAGGAAATATTCCGTCTTTTTTACTCGGATATAGAAAATTCCCCCTGCTTCACCGCTAAACGTGTAATTGTATTTTAAAAAATGAACCTTTTCCAATAGTCATTTGTTTATAGAGTATAACGTAAAGAAAGGAGTGCCTTTAATTGATAGAAAAAGACTTATTCGATTTATATAACAAGGATGTATATCGTACTTGCTATTACATGCTGCGGAACAAACAAGATGCCGAAGACCTTTGCCATGATGTATTTATTACTGTTTTTCGCCAAGATTGGAGAAACATTGAGCATACACGTGCATGGATCATGCGTATCACAATGAATCATTGCTTAAACCTCATTAATAAGAATAAAAACAAGCAGGAAAAGCAGAATCAGGTCCAGTTGTTCCACGAACAGACAACGGCATCTTCTAAATCTACAGATACCATTTTATTGGAGAAAGCAGCTACGGCGGAGTGGGAGGAACTGCTCAGGCAGCTTCCAGAAAAATTGATGGCAGTTGTAACGCTCCGCTATATCGGTGAGCTATCGACGGTTGAAATCGCTGATACTTTAAAAATTCCTGTGGGCACAGTAAAGTCAAGACTTCACAAGGCATTGAAAATCATGCGTAAAAAACTTGAATACAATCAAAACTTATGGTTGAAAGGAGAGAATCAATTTGGAACGTTTTGAAAAGAAGATTAAAAATGAAATGAAACAATCGAATAACATACCTCATCCTGATTTTGATCAAATGTGGAACAGTATTCAGCAGGACCAGCTAAAGGATCCTGAACGTGAAGTTATAGTACCCCTCCCTAGAAAACGTAAACGATTTGCTTTAGCAGTAGGTCTGTCGGTAGCTTTGATGGCTACACCCGTATATGCAGCACTGAATTATGATTGGTCCGACATTCTTTCCTATAGAGAAGGCATTCAGTCCGCATTAGATCAAGGTCTAGGTCAAAAACTTGAATATTCTATTACAACTAACGATGTGACGCTAACTGTACACACAGCATTTATAGATGATAATAGAACCTTCTTACTGTATAGCTTGAAACCTGAAGCGTCATTGGTTGGAAACGATGTGACCTTCGACCAAATCGGACTGAAGGATCATAACGGTAATTTAATTGAAGGGAATTATGTACACAAGTGGAATGAGGAGCTTGGCGTGTTCCAAGGGTACTTTGAGACTGACTGGATTGTAAAAGGACAGACTGCCAATGTTGAATTTATTATGAAAAATATTCAATTTATTGGCGAAGTTAAAAAATACATCGACTATGACCCTAACAACCTTAATACGCAAGTGTTTCCAATTCAAAAAGACGGAATTGACAGTGTGACATTACAGGCCTTTAAACAACCAGGAGAAAAAACACTGCTTCAATCATCGGTTTCCTTTACAGATACTAATAGGGCGAGTGAGAGCTGGGTGCGTATCGAAGCATTAAATAGTATGAATCAACCGATTAAAGAAGCTGATACACCGTCCTTTGGAACCCCTGGAGCAAAGGGAGAATACTTGAACCAGCAACTATTTCAATCTGAAAAATTGCTTGAGGAAGACACTAAATTCTACTTAACTTATAACCATACACTAGGAACTACTGAAGGTACTTGGGGCTTAGATTTAAATTTAACTAAAAAACAGTTGGAAAATGGATCGTTTAAGGAAGTACTAAACATCGATTTACCGGACGTACCTGATAAAACAATGATCCATGAAATGACGGTTACACCAACGCAAGTCCGCCTAACTCTTACGCATAAAAGGAAATACAGTCATCTCCCTTACCAAAACTATCAACTTGATGTTGGCGGAACTATTCTAAACGGAATTGTAAGAGATGTGAGGGGTGAACCTAATAAAGCAGAGCTACGCTTTGAAATAACTAGTTTAGATGCAATTTCTTTGGCAACTCAACCTGCGACTCTCATCGCTAAACATCGAGTAGATGACTTCGACGGCGATTCTAATTCAATCCGTTTGACTGACATTTCAGCTAAATCCCAAAGTTTAACGTCTAACATAGCCGGGTATCCAATTTCATGGACTTATTATCTAAAGGATAATAATCTCTACGTAGAATCGGTGAGCTCAGACCCGACGTTTGGCGGAGTCAATCAAACATATTATTTAGACGGTAAAGAGCGCAACTATGGAATGCCTGCTATAGCTGGTTTTATTGGCGATGACAATAATCAACATATGGACGTCTATGAGAATTTCGACAAAACAGAGCTTGATATTTACATTTGGCAATATACCACTCATAAACGTGACGCTGAATTACGGGTCCCTCTTAAGTTTAGTAAATAACTTGCCTATTCAGTACGTATGAGCAATAGCTGTATTTCTGAATTTTCTGGAATACAGCTGTTTTTTAAATCGTACAACCGTACTCATTGCTTTAGCTATAATGAGGTATATTTTAAAAGTAAATGAACCTGAAGGATACTTAATGTTAGTTCTTGGATTTGTACTAATAACTAACTATATCAATTACTTAGAAAAAAAAGCCGGAATAAGTAAAAAAATCATTTGGATTAAAAATAGTGTGTATACGGTTTCAGTAATTTCTTTAACATATTTCTTATATTTCTAATCACTACTTCTTACATA
>JAZLIT010000145.1:0-1915 GCA_045617525.1 Solibacillus sp.
CCAGCAGGATGCTGGTCATGGAAGCGTTGCGCTCACGACGAGCGCGCTCTTAGCTTCCCTACCTAAATTCTTTAGGTCACGGCTCCAACTAACTAATTCCCTGCCTTTACGGAGGCAGAAAATTAGTGGATTTTCCGCACGGTGCTCCTGCGATTACTCGTCGCAAATAAATTTGCTGATCCCCAAGAAGTCGCGGTCCCCCTCCGCTCCAATCAACGAGCACTAACCTAGGTGATTTCCGCGCGTTTTATATCGTAAAGAGACGATTCATCACTATTTATCTCAATATGGAAGATAGAGGAAACGAAAAATTCAGCGTTTTTAACAGCGATTAAGACGTCTTATATATATGTTAACAAAATTGCTTTATTGAAAGCTCTCCATGCGCTATAGATTCATCCGACCACATAGCCTAAAATTTGATAAAAATCCCCTCTGCGCAGCTCCCAATGTGGGTGCTTATAAAGTGAATTCAAAAAAGGGACGATTCCATAAATAACGGAATCATCCCTTTAATTAAATGTAGACTATTCTTCACGCATACCTGTGTAAATTAAGATTAAACGAACTAGCTCAAGAACTGCTACAGCTGCTGCTGCAACATATGTTAATGCTGCTGCATTTAACACTTTTTTTGCTTTACGTTCTTCGTTGTTTCCGATAATCCCCATTGAAACAACTTCATTCATTGCTCGCTTCGACGCATCAAACTCAACTGGTAATGTTACCACTTGGAATAAAACACCTGCTGCTAATAACACGATACCTACTAATAAAAAGCCTGAAGTTTGTGCAAAAATACCGATCATGATGAACAACCATGATGCATTTGAAGAGATGTTTGCAACTGGCACTAATTTAGCACGTAAAGTTAAGAAAGTATACGCTTCCTTGTGTTGAATTGCATGGCCAACTTCGTGTGCTGCTACTGCTGTACCAGCAATTGAATTGTTATAATAGTTGTCTTCAGATAACGCAACTGTTTTTGTTGCTGGATTGTAGTGGTCAGATAATACCCCTTGCGTAGGAACGACACGTACATCTGATAACCCGTGCTGATCTAAAATCATACGTGCAACCTGTGCGCCTGTATATCCTCTTGCAGCTGGAACCTTTGCGAACTTTTTATACGTACGTTTTACCTTCATTTGAGCATATAGCGGTAAAAGTAAAAGAATCGCGAAATACACAATAATTCCCATTTTTTCTCTTCCTCTCTATTTCTAATCAATTATTATTTTATCTAGAATTACTCGGTTTAGCAATGATTTGTCCTTTTTTATAGGTGAAATAAGCAATACCTATACAAACAATCGAAAGCCAAAATGTGAAATAACCTACTTGAGGCTGGTATTTGTAAATCACATGATAAACCGGCATTTGGCCAAATACATAATCGATGACATCATTATGTAATGTCCATACAGCAGCGAATGCAACATGCACGAACTTAAATTTATAGTTAGGTAAATATAAAAGTGCTTGTACAGCCATAAGACCGTGGGATGCCACGAGCATCCACCCTGCATTTGATAGCTCTCCATTTTCAAAGAACGTCAATAAATTCATTGCCACAGCCCATACACCGTACTTTACAAGTGTAATAAGTGCCAATGCTTCTATGAACTTAAAATGCTTTCCTAGTAGCCAACCTAAAACAGCAATGGAGAAAAATAAGCTTGCTGTCGGACTATCTGGCACAAAGATATAAAATTTCGGCTCTGTTGATTCTAATTGGGGGATGTACCAGTAATAGCCGTAAACAGTCCCAAAAAAATTGACAATTAGTAATAACAGTAAAAATGAAGGATGGCTAATTAAATACCAACCTTTCATGAACAACTCTTTCATGGAGGCATTCCCCTTTATAATACGTATGTAATGTTAATAAGTTTCATTATATAGAAAAAAATTA
>JAZLIT010000146.1:0-1293 GCA_045617525.1 Solibacillus sp.
ACCGATAAAATATTGTTGTATTTGCGGGCTCGGTATTAGACCTTTATAACCCGCTTTTAACAGGGATTTCTTGAGCTTATATTTTTGCAATTCGAGTACACCTTCCTTTTCAAGTAGATTGCTATACTCTATTTTGAAGATACTCTCTTTAAAAATCCAATCTTTCCTGTCCTCTAAGCCAAAAGAATTTTATGTGGAAATCGGTGGATTACTTAAAAATCACTTATATGTTTTATGGCTCTATTATATTTGCTGGGGTTTTCATACAATTACGCACAAAAAAGGCACAAAATCACACTTTTTTATATACTTGAATTGTCTAAAAACCAGTATATGGAAATTGAAGAATACCAGGATCGCGTTTTCGATACATGTCTCTTTAGCTAAAAAAGAACAAGTTTGTCCCTCTTGTGGCGTTAAAACAATTAAAGTGCACGATTATCGCATACAAAAGCTAAAGCATTTAAAGTGGTTTGAACGTTTAACCATCTTTTTTATAAGTGTCTTCGCTATGTTTGTGCTTGCAGAAAGGGATTTTCTGAGCCTTATCCATTTGATCGTTAACAGCGTTTTTCGAAAGAATGGAATCAAGTTGCTCGGATTGGGTATTCAAATTGCTTTTTTGAAGGGATTAATAATACATCAAAGGTTATTAAAAGGAATGCTTATGGATTTAGAAAGTATGAGTACTTTAAAGCAAAGATTTTTTTAGTAGTGTATATAAAACGCGCGGAAATCACCTTGGTTAGTGCTCGTTGATTGGAGCGGAGGGGGACCGCGACTTCTTGGGGATCAGCAAATTTATTTGCGACGAGTAATCGCAGGAGCACCGTGCGGAAAATCCTCTAATTGCCTGCCACCGAAAAGGCAGGTAATTAGATAGTTGGAGCCGTGCCCTAAAGAAATAGGTAGGGAAGCTAAGAGCGCGCTCGTCGTGAGCGCAACGCTTCCATGACCAGCGTCCTGCTGGCCCTCGGGCCCACGGAGCTCCAATCAACGCCTTTCGTGAGAAAGGGAATTTCAGTACACCCCAACATTTGACGTAGAACCTGTTTTATAAACATAAAAATTCGCATATAAAAACCCCACGTAAAAAAACGCGAGGTCAACAATCATCTATTTAGTCGCTTCCATCCAGCCCATCGCAATCGCACCCTCACCTAAGTGGGTCGCAATTACTGGTCCAAAATAACTTAGCGTAAATTCTACATTTGGGTATTTCAAAGCAAGCTCATCCATCCACATTTGCGCTTCTTCCTCGCAATTTGCATGGATCACCGTCGCCTGTAACGC
>JAZLIT010000147.1:0-10590 GCA_045617525.1 Solibacillus sp.
GGAGTAAGTTAAAATGGATAAAAAAATGCAAATAAAGCAACCGAAATATCAACTTATAGCGGAAGATATTGCTGCTAAGATTGTGGAAGGCAAATATGTTGTAGGCGAAAAGATTTATGCCCGTTCGTCATTAGCAACTCAATATGGTGTTTCTGCAGAGACAGCCCGCCGTGCCATTTCAGTTTTACAAGATTTAAATATAGTTGAGGCCACGAAAGGTAGTGGTGTCGTAATCGTTTCATACGAGCATGCTGCAGAATTTGTCCATCGATTAGCCGATGTAAAAACAGTACGTGAACTACAAATTGAATTACAAAAAAAGATTGAACGCCAAAAAACGGAATTAGAAGATATTCAAGATACGTTGTCAGAATTTATAAATCGTACCAGCCGATTACAATCCATTAATCCATTTGTGCCATTCCAATTAGAAATAACCGAGGCATGTCCATTCTTGCATAAAAATATTGGTGAAATTCTTTTTTGGCAACAAACAGGAGCTACTATTATAGGGATTAAGAAAAACAATGCTATCCTAATTTCCCCAGGACCGTATGCTGAATTAGTTGCTGGAGACATTCTATATTTCATCGGTAATGAACAATGCTATACAGTCGTAAAACAATTTTTAAATAGTTAATATCTTGCCATCCTATGATAAATCAGGGTGGCTTTTTTATTTGAAAAATTTGTCATTCCATTGACAAAGTAACAACTTGTGTGTAACAATAAAGTTGTCGGAAGTAACAACTTACAAAAAATGTTTCGTTGTTATTTCGATTATTATTTATAGGGAAGTGAAGTAGTATGGTAAAAATCAGTATAAAAAATGTCACCAAAGTATTTGGGAAAAACACACAACAAGCTTTAAAACTAGTGCATGACCAAGGTTCTAAAGAAGAGATTTTGAAAAAAACAGGTGCTACAGTAGGGGTTTATAACGTCAATTTAGATATTGAAGAGGGCGAAATATTTGTCATTATGGGCTTGTCAGGTAGTGGGAAATCAACATTGATTCGTCTATTAAATCGTTTAATTGAACCAACATCAGGTGAAATCAAAATAGATGAACAACTAATTACCACACTGAAGAAGAAGAACCTACAAGACGTAAGACGTAAAAAAATGAGTATGGTATTTCAAAACTTTGCATTGTTTCCACATCGTACAATAGTAGAAAATGCCGAATATGGGCTAGAAATTAGGGGCATTACGAAAGTGGAACGAAGATTGAAAGCAGAAAAGGCTTTACAAAATGCGGGCTTACTAGCTTATAAAGATCAATATCCTAGTCAATTGTCTGGAGGGATGCAGCAGCGTGTTGGTTTAGCACGTGCCTTGGCAAATGATCCGGAGATACTTTTAATGGATGAAGCTTTTTCTGCGCTCGATCCACTCATCCGTAAAGAAATGCAGGATGAGTTATTGGAGCTACAAGCAAGTGTTCAAAAAACAATTGTATTTATTACACATGATTTAAATGAAGCACTGCGAATTGGAGACCGAATTGCCATCATGAAAGATGGGCATATCGTTCAAATAGGCACAGGTGAGGAAATTTTAACGAACCCAGCCAATCAATATGTACGATCATTCTTAGAAGATGTAGATCGTTCTAAAGTGTTAACAGCTGAACACGCAATGGTACGACCGATTACCGTTAATATCGAACATGATGGACCGAAAGTAGCGTTAACAAGAATGCGTGAAGAAGAAGTGAGTGTATTACTGGCAGTTGATAAACTTAGAAATTACTTAGGCTATATTACAGCTGATGATGCACTGAAACAGGTGCAAGAAAAGAATACTAGTTTAAAACCTATTTTACGGAACGACATGCCAATCGTAACACCAGACACAGTGTTACAAGAAATTTTGTCAATTATTTCGGATTCACCAACACCAGTTGCTGTTGTCCAAGAAGGTAAATTAAAAGGTTTATTAATAAGAGGCGTTATTATAAATGCACTTTCGTCATCAACTGAAGGTGGTGAGCAGCATGAGTAATTTTTTAGATGCAATTCCTAAATTGTCTGTTGCAAATGGTGTTGAATCGTTAATGGATTCGATTACAGGTAAGTTTTCTGGTGCATTTAAATTTATCCAAAATACTGGTGAAAGTTTAATGAATACAACTACGGATCTTTTCGTGGCGATTCCACCAATACTGTTTATATTAATAGTTGCCGTGCTATCATTTTTTGCGGCTGGTAAAAAGTTTGGTCTAGCATTATTCGCACTGATTGGACTGCTATTTATATATAACCAAGGTCTATGGGAACAATTAATGAATACGTTCACACTCGTACTTTATTCAAGTTTCTTTGCGATTATTATTGGTGTACCTATTGGTATTTTAATGTCTAAAAATAAAGTTGCAGAACAAATTATTAAACCAATCTTAGACTTTATGCAAACAATGCCTGGATTTGTATATTTAATTCCTGCGGTTGCATTTTTCGGTATCGGGGTAGTGCCAGGTGTATTCGCATCTGTAATATTCGCATTACCACCAACAGTTCGTTTTACTAATTTAGGAATTAGACAAGTGCCGAAAGAATTAGTAGAAGCTGCTGATTCATACGGTAGTACGATTAGTCAGAAACTATTCAAGGTAGAAATTCCATTAGCAAAACCTACAATTATGGCGGGTATTAACCAAACGGTATTACTTTCATTATCAATGGTTGTTATCGCTTCAATGATTGGTGCACCCGGTTTAGGGCGAGAAGTATTATCTGCGCTTCAACGTGCACAGGTCGGCAATGGTTTTGTAGCTGGTATTAGTTTAGTAATATTCGCGATTATCGTAGATCGCTTAACACAAAGTTTAAACAAAAAATAATGAATTAGGGAGAGATTAGTATGTTAAAAAAGAAATTTCTAATAGGCTCAGTAGCTTTTTCAGCTGCCTTAGTATTAGGGGCTTGTAATGATAGTGATAATTCCGCAGAAGACTTAGGTGAAATCAATTTAGCCTATGTAGAGTGGGATACAGAAGTTGCTTCAACACATGTAGTGGGCCATGTTTTAGAAGAAATGGGTTATGACGTAACATTAACACCATTAGATAATGCAATTATGTGGGAAGCAGTATCTAAAGGCGAAGCAGATGCAATGGTAGCAGGATGGTTACCAGCAACACATGCAGCGCAGCTTGAAAAGTACGGTGCTAACGTAGAGGATTTAGGTGCCAATCTTGAAGGTGCAAAAATCGGCTTAGTTGTGCCAAGTTATATGGATATAAATTCTATTGAAGATTTAACAGATCAAGCGAAAAAGACTATTACAGGTATCGAACCTGGTGCAGGAATTATGAGTGCTGCTGAAAGTGCTTTAACAGATTACAGTAACTTGTCTGATTGGGATTTACTACCTTCTTCATCTGGTGCTATGACAGTTGCACTTGATAAAGCAATCAAAAATGAAGAAGACATTATTGTGACAGGGTGGAGCCCTCACTGGAAATTTTCTTCTTATGATTTGAAATATTTAGAGGATCCTAAAGGGTCATTCGGTGGAGAAGAAAATATCCATACGTTCGTCCGAAAAGATTTGAAAGATGAAGATTTAGAAGCATATAACTTATTAAATGCGTTTAATTGGACTACAGAAGATGTAGAGTCTGTAATGCTAGATATTCAAGATGGTATGAGTCCAAAAGAAGCTGCAGAAAAATGGGTTGAGGCAAATAAAGACCGTGTTGCAGAGTGGAAAAAATAAGTACTACAAGTAGTATTTTCTTTAGTTTTTTAAAATAGTATCGTTAAACCCGAGTTAGTTAAGAATGCTTTATTTCTTAAACTTGCTCGGTTTTTTTTATGATTATAAATGCTTTGAAATAACCGTAAAACTAATGGGATAATGCTAAATTTAAAATAATTACTATGATACATAACCGGTTAGATGGTAATTGAACAGCTTATCAAGAAAAATGGATAGTGTTATAAAAACCACTAAGTTACCTACTCCCAGCCACTTTTTTACTCTCTAATAACGTCTGAACACGCCCTACTTTATTTAACGTATGTTGTAAATAAGGTAATAAATTTCTTAGAGGTGATTTTAAATTGGATATTTATGTTGAAATTTAAATATACTGTATTATAAAATAACGCGAAAGGGTGGGGAAAAATAAAATCAATTTTAGTTAGAGGAAATGTTATATTTAGTGGTTTTGTTGCATTCTTTATTTCTTGGTTTTTTGCACAGGGGGCTATAGGTGACGCTAATTCTTTGACACCAGAATTCTTTTTAATCTTACCGATATGGGCAATTGGGGCACTAGTGATATGGAAATTACATTCCAAATTAAAGTTAGAAATTACTTCTTATTTTAAAATTATATTGTATAACCTTTTGCTTTGGGTAACTATCCCTATCGGATTTATATTCTCACATATCTTTATATAAGAATATTACTGGAAAAGAATTATGCTGTTTTTGTTAAAGGCAGGTTCTAAAATGAGCAAATACGATTTTTATTTTTTCTTTATACCAAACTGCAAGGAATAAGATAAATAGAATAATAACTGGAGTAATCACAATCATTGCAGGATAAAATAAAACATACAATTCCTATTAAAATAGTTGACATTAATTTTGGAATTTATTACTATATTATTAATAAGACATAAATAATTGGCTCACTAGATATCTAGAGGCCCGCATATCTAAAATAGATAAGAGGGTCTTTATTGTTAATGGAGGTTACAAGTTGGAGAATCCCGACGTATATGATTTGCCAGATTTACAATTTGTGAAATGGTGTGAAAAGACGTTTGCAATTAATCGTGGCGTATATAACACAATAGATGAAAAGTTATTTGAATTAGGCTATAAAAAAATACAGAGCAGAAGAAAAATGATTATTGATTTTTTACAACAGCATGTCGAAGAGACCGATCACAAATTTTATAAATTTGGAATGGGCAATTTATCGGATGCCTTGCAAAATTTTCAAAGTAAAATTTTTTATCCTAATAACCAAGTAAATCAGTAAGTTTAGTTAAGATAAGGGGTGAGGAAGTTGGTAATTACATTACAAACAGGTGTAAGGTTTATGTCCGGGCGTGTAGGTCAAGGAAAGCAAATAGGAAGAACATTAGGGTTCCCGACAGCTAATGTAGCAATTTTACCAGAATTTTTACCGGCTCAAGGCGTATACGGTGTGTATGTCTATAGAGGGAATCGTCAATATTTAGGCGTAATGAATATCGGTTATCGTCCAACCTTCTTAGACGGTGAGCATCAAACTGTAGAGGTCCATTTACTCGATTTTGATGAATCTATTTATGGAGAAACATTAGTAATTGAAGTGTTATTTCCAATTCGAGAAGAAAGAAAGTTCTCAGGTTTAGCTGAATTAACATTACAACTACAAAAAGATGTGGTTTTTGCAAGAACAGCTTTTCATGAGATTCGACCACTTTATGTGGCGATGTAGGAAGTATCAACTCTTAGTAGCAGCATGGCATAAGCCATGCTGCTATTTCATTTCAATTTATTAACGGTTTTTCGCGAGCACTGAACTCATCTGATTCTTGAAAGTTCGCTTAGTACCGCATAGTAATGCAATTTTAGTGTTTGGAAAATCGCACATATAATAGCAACTAGATAATCCTCTCTCATTATATTTTTTGTTAGAAATCACAATAAATATTCGCTATTTATTAGTAGATCATTTGGAAATGCAATAGATGGTTGATAGTTCTGAAATTAATGATAGTTCTGAAAATAAAGATTGTATTTATTTTAACCTTGTTATATTATAAAGCTTATGAAAATGCTAGGGATTGAAATTGGAGGAGCTTAACATGAAAAAATTATTATCCATCGTAACATTATCGGCGCTATTTCTAGCGGCATGTGGTGGCGATGAAATAAAGGATGACGCAGCTGAAACAAAAAATAAATTGGAGGAAATCCAAGCGGAAGGAAAAATTCAAATCGGTCTTGAAGGTACATTCCCTCCATTTAGCTTCCACGATGAATCGGGCGCATTAACAGGCTTTGAATATGAAATTGCCGATCAAATCGCTAAAGACTTAGGTGTAGAAGCAGAATATGTTGAAACTAAATGGGATTCACTAATTGCAGGATTAGATATAGACAAATATGATTTTGTCATTAACAACGTGTCAATTACAGATGAGCGTAAGGAAAAGTACGATTTCTCTATTCCATATATGAAATCAGAAGCTGTAGTAGCCGTACATATTGATAATACAGACATTAAAGAGCCAGCAGACATGGACGGTAAAAAGTCCTCTCAAACAATTACAAGTAACTTTGCTCAAGATGCGGAAGCGCTAGGGGCAGAGGTAGTTGCGACAAATGATTTGATGAGTTCAATTGAGTTGGTCGTACAAGGTCGCGCAGATGGAACAATTCATGACCGCGTTACATTCCTAACATATTTACAGGAGCAACCAAATACTAAGTTGAGAGTGCTAGAAGGTTCTATTAATTCAACAGATATTGCCTTAATTTTAAATAAAGAAAACGATGAGTTCCGTGAGAAATTAAATGAAATTATTAAAGAACGTACAGAAGATGGTACATTCGCAGCGATTTCAGAAAAGTATTTTGGTGAAAATATTATTTCAAACAACTAATGGAAAGGTCGTTTCGGCGGCCTTTTTTATATGGAAGCAACTATGCCGAATTGTAATTGATTTAGAAAGGAGTGCTAGTGGATGAGTAGAGAAATGGATATTTTACTTAGCTCAATTTGGCCAATTTTAAAAGCAGGACTTCTTGTAACCATTCCGCTATCGCTCATTGCCTTTGCAATCGCGTTAGTCATTGCAGTTGTAACGGCTTTAGCTAGAATATCAAATTACCGCTTATTAAGGTGGCTGTTTGGGGCTTATATATGGGTGTTTCGCGGAACCCCGTTATTAGTGCAATTGTTTATCGTATTCTTTGGCCTTCCAAAAATGGGGATTACACTAGATGCTTGGGCGGCTGCGATTATTACTTTCTCGCTAAATACCGGAGCTTATGCCTCTGAATCCATTCGAGCCTCGATATTGGCAATTCCAAAAGGTCAATGGGAAGCTGCAGAGTCTTTAGGTATGACGTATTGGCAAATGTTAAGACGTGTCATTGCGCCGCAAACGGTACGTATTTCATTACCATCAGTAGCAAATGACTTTATCGATTTAGTAAAAGGGACATCACTAGTGGCAAGTATAACACTTGCAGATTTATTCATGGTTGGGCAGCAAATTACAGCACGTACTTATGAACCGCTAATGATTTATTCGCTATGTGCGGTCATTTATTTAATCTTTATTAGTGTGTTAATGGTCATTCAAAATCGATTAGAAAAATACGCATCAAAGTATATATAAGGCTGGCACAGCGAAGTGTTTAGATGGGGGGGCTTATTATCGTACAATTTCAACAAGTTTCGAAGTTTTTTGACAAGCATGAAGCATTAAAAAATATAAATTTAACGTTTAATGAAGGTGAAACAACCGTTATTTTAGGACCTTCTGGCTCGGGGAAATCAACATTGCTCCGCTGTATCAATTTGTTAGAGCGTCCGGAGAAAGGGATTTTAATAGTCGGGAACCAGAAAGTGGAGCTGAATAAGCCTATTACACAAAAAAATTTGCTTTCAATTCGGCAAAATACGGCGATGGTCTTCCAAAGCTTTAATTTGTTTCCACATATGAAGGTGCTTGAAAATGTAATGGAAGGGCCGATTACGGTCTTAAAGCAAAACAAGGTTGCCGCGCGAGAAAAGGCGAATCAATTATTAGATAAGGTTGGTCTAAGTCATAAAACAGACCAATATCCTTCGCAATTATCTGGAGGTCAGCAGCAGCGTGTTGCGATTGCAAGGGCATTGGCAATGGAGCCACAGTTTTTATTATTCGATGAGCCGACCAGTGCATTAGATCCTGAGCTTGAGGGAGAAGTACTGAAGGTGTTAAAGGATTTAGCAGAGGAAGGGAAGTCGATGATTATCGTGACGCATAATTTGAATTTTGCGCGCGAGGTGGCAGACCGGATCTTATTTTTAGAGCATGGTGAAATTGTCTATGACGGAAAGACAGAGACCTTTTTTGCGGCAAATGATAATGAACGGATTCGTCAATTTATACAATCTATGCAATTTAATTAGGGGGAAAACAACATGACAACAGAAAAAACAAATGTAGAAAGCTTTGATTTAGACCATACGAAGGTAGTGGCACCTTATGTACGACTTGCAGGCACGAAAATAGGAGCAAATGGGGACATCGTGACAAAATACGATATTCGTTTTAAGCAGCCGAATAAGGCACATATGGAAATGCCGGCTTTGCATTCTTTAGAGCATTTAATGGCAGATCGTATTCGTAATCATAGTGAGGATGTCATTGATGTATCGCCAATGGGTTGCCAAACAGGATTTTACGTGGCGTTACTAAATTATAATGATTATGAGGGGCTTTTAACTATTCTAGAAAATACATTGCAGGATGTATTAAAGGCAGAGGCAGTACCCGCGTGTAATGAAGTACAATGTGGCTGGGCAGCAAGCCATAGCCTAGAGGGAGCGAAAGCCCTAGCTGAGGAGTTTTTAGCAGATCGCACAGAGTGGCATATTGTTTTTGCTGAATAAGTGAGAAGTGGAAAAATATTTGAGCATTAATTAGCACCAGGTGCATTTAAAGAGTGAAGAAAAAAGGTAAAATTCAAAATAAAAAAAAGAAAAATAAATAAAAGGGCAAAACTAACGGGTTCGGTTGATGGGGAGAAAAATGCCAAAAACAATGTAAATGACGATTAAAAACGCTCAGATTATTTCTGAGGTTTTTGATGAATTATTTTACTCTAATTAAGGTTCCTCTGAAAAATGCGGATTTACAACGCTAAGAATATGCAGGATTTTATACAACATCGCCACTGATGCAACACGCCTAAAATATACTTTAACCGTTGCTGGGACTGGGTTTGTAGAAACGTGCATGAAATCGTGTATAAACAATGTTCCATAGAAAAAGACACAAACGCTGATTTGATAGTGTTTGTGTCTTTTTGGCATATTCCCAAACTTTGATTTGGGAACGTTATTTCATCCTACGATGTATTAATTATGCAATGACTCTAAATTGTTTTTAATATATTCTAGCATCAATTGCTCTGAAGCAGAATTTTTAGAAAGTGTAACAACGTATTTAGTACCTAATTCTTCAAAAAATAAGATTTTATTATCTGTATTTAATTCATAGTAACAGTATCCTTCATACTCAATATCATTAAAATAAACTAATGGATGCTCGTGTTGTTCCGTACATAAAGTTACAGTTGCATTCAAATTACCATATACTTTTAACAGGTTTTGCAAGTAGTTTTTATGAATTGGAATGATTGGGGCAGTTATATAATTTCTTTGAGTAGAATTAAGAGATTGTTCTTCCACTAAAACCTCGTAATATTCTTCATCATTAAAATCTGCTGTTTCTCTTACTTTCATAAATTGATTAATAAATTTGCTCGCCAACTTGTGTAAATGCTTATGCGGTGGGATATTGGTTCCATAAATCAATAAAGTTAAAGATTCCATAAAATGCTCCTTTATTGAAAAGTTTAAAACTAATATTAGCATAAATATTAGGAAATAAATATTCTTAAAGTGGTATTATAGAGCCAAATTTAAAAGCAGCTAAGACAAAAAGAAGCCCTAGCTGCTCGATTGAACGCCCCCAAAGTGTCATTTGGGAACGTTATTTTCACTAATAATTGTATATGTATTCACTCATTGATAATAAAATAATGTAATGCTTCGTTAATTTTTATCATCGCTTTTAAGGACGCTGCTGTATTGATTGGTTCAATATCTAATGAATGTTTGGCACGGTCTACTTCGATTAAAGTAATATTAGACTTCACTTGAATTTCTTTAATTTTACTAGGTTCATAATGACCATCATTTGTACCAATTACCAATAAGATTTCATTCGAACTTTGCATTATATTTTCATATAAACCTTCAAGCTTTAGTAAAGGTGTAAATAATACTAATTTAGTGTTTTGTGGAGTATTATTTGCATACTTAAAACTAATTGGTATTGTTCCTAATGATTTTCCGAGGAAAATCATTTCCTCATATTCCTTTGTAGCAAGGACTTCTTCAACCACAGAATCGACATCTTCTATAATTAAATTACTAAGATATTCTACTTCTTTTTCAAAGATTGTTGGTTCATAAGAATAATGAACTTGAACAACATCGAATTTATTCTCAAGCATTTCCATTGTTGAATAGTACATTAGAGGTTTGTCATATAAATAATTTGAACCCGATAACATAAAACATACTTTGTTAGAACCGTTCTCAATATATGTATATTTAATTTTTTTCTGTGTTTCCTTACTGATAACTTTCATCGAAAATTCCTCCCTTTAACATATATCTTTTCTACAAGTATAATTTTTATCCTTCTTAACATAGTTCCCAAAGCGGTGTTTGGGAACATTAAGTGCTTAATGATGTAAATCTCATAAATCCGTTGAAACACCTATATATATATTTTAAGATAAATTACCTATTGCCCTTAAAAAAAATAAGTCAATTTATTAAATCATATT
>JAZLIT010000148.1:0-3497 GCA_045617525.1 Solibacillus sp.
TGGGACACTTGTTTACGGCATTTTATATGATAAAATACCGGCGCAATATATTTTAGTTGTTAGCGGTGTCCTTTTAGTGACCGTTGCACTCATCTTCTTGCGTCGTTCAGTAATTGAACTTGCACATCCAGAATTAAAGAAGGATGCAATTGAGGTAAAACCGATAACTGAATAATATGAAAGCGTGATTCACATTCGAATCACGCTTTTTTATCTATCTGCACTTATCTCATTATAATGGGTAACCCGATTTCTTCCTTTATGCTTCGAAGAATAAAGGGCTTCGTCTGCATGCTTAATAAAATCTTCTTCATTTTCATTGCTAGCTAAAGTAGCAACACCTAGACTTATCGACAATTTACCGATATCAGGCCACTTCTCCTCATGTACCATCTGATTATACTGCGTAGCAATTTCAATTGCCTTCTCAGCATTCGTATTCGGTAATATCACCATAAATTCCTCACCGCCATAGCGGCAAACAACATCCTCGGCCCTAGCCTGTTCTCTTAAAATGCTTGAAAGGCCAATTAATACTTGATCACCCATTAAATGACCAAACGTATCATTCACTTTTTTGAAATAGTCGATATCAATAATTAAAAGCGAGAGTGGCGTTTTCTGCTGACTGAATAACTTCATATGCTCTTCTAATTTTTCATGGAAATATTTCCGATTTGCAATCCCCGTTAGTTTATCAGTATTCGTGACCGTTACAAGTGCCTCATTCATAGCCATTAGCACACTTTGCTTTTGCTTAATTTCCGAATTAATTTGCGACAATTGCTTATATGCTAAATCTTGTTCCACAAAGGCTTCACTTAACTTTTCTTTAGCAGAACGTAGCTCAAGTTCATAGTCAATTCGCTTCTTCATTTGCATGAACATACAGTCAATTCGCGCCTCTTCTCCCTCACCAAAATGCCTTGCGTTTAATAAATACGGCATTGATTGCCCTGAAGCATGTTTAAAGTTAATAAAAAACTCATCTACAGCGCCTTGTAATTTAATTGTCGGATAAAAATAAGTATGAATCATCATCTTATTCGCTACGGTTAGGATTTCATCAAAATGCATGCCTACTATGTCACCTGAAAAGCCTGTCCAATTTAAAAAAGTAGTATTTACTTCTACAATAAAGCAATTTTGATTTAATGAAATATATCCGCAAGGTGCATGTTGGAACCGCTCACTCATAATTACGCTCCTATTACTTTATTTGTAAGTAGTTATTCATAAGTTCCACTGTCAGTTTCGGCTCGCTAATATGTGGATAATGCCCTCTTGTATCTAGTATGACCAGTTCACTGTTTTTAATATTTTTATGTAAATAATAGCCAACTTCAACTGGTACGACACTGTCATTTGCACATTGCATAATGAGCGTTGGTACCTGTAATTTGGCAATTGTATCTCGGTAGTCCGAATAGAAGGTTACTTCTGCAAATTGCTTCGCGATTTGAGGATTACAGGATACGAATGTATTTTCAAGTCCCTTTGTAATAGGTAATGTATCATTATTACCCATTGCAAATGGTGCCATAAAGCTTGCCCAGCCCGAAAAGTTCATTTCCATCATCGATAATAAGTCCTCAACATCACTCTTTTCAAAGCCGCCCTTGTAGTTGGCATCATTAAGATAACAAGGTGATGGCCCAATCATAATCATTTTTTTAAATTTCTGCGGCTGCTCAATTGCCGCAAGCAAACCAATCATCGAGCTCACTGAATGCCCAACATAAATGACCTGTTCAAGATTAAGTGTTTCGATTACTTCGAGTAAATCTTGTTTATAACCATGTAAGCTATTATATTTTTCCGCGTCATAGGCAGATATATCTGATTTACCAGAACCAACATAATCAAATAATACGATTTTATACTGTTCTTTAAAATACGGGGTTATGTATTGCCACATGTTTTGATCACAGCCAAAGCCATGCGCCATCACAATTATTTGATGCCCTTCTCCAATGACCCTAACATGATTTCTTTCTACCACTGTATTCACCGCTTAAACCTTCTTTCGAACTATTTATGTATTATTTTTATTATACCCTAAAGTTGTGGAATAGTGACAATTTTTAGGTATATTTTAGCAACTTCACCAAGTGTTTATATTCAACGTGTTTTCATGCAAAAAGTCGACAAAGTATCTATATACCTGTCGACTTTTGAGTAATGTTCACTTTATTCTTCTGTATACACTTGCGTCGTATATTCTGCACCTGTTGTGTCTTTTATAGTACGCGGTCCAATGATTTCAAAAGTTAGCGAAAGTTCATCCGTTAATTTCACGATAAATTGATTTTCTTCCTTAGTAATTTCCGCATCTTCATATACTTTCGTGAAGAAATCACCCACTTTTGCCCCTTCTAATTCCATAATCTTATCGAGGTCGTTTGGCTTACCATATACACCGGGCCTGTATGTGCCCATAATATGAAGCCCATCCTCGCCCCATACGATAAAATGGTTGTTATATTTACTTGCATAGCCTGAGTCGTGGAAGCCTGTCAAACCTATATCAGCTCCGAAACCTGCATGATAATTCGCCTGTTGTTCCTTCACTTGCATTTGCCCAGATAGTAGAAATAAGCTAATGGCTACCGCTAGAAGTGCAACTACGCCAACAAATACCGGCTTGCGCTTTTTCTTTTTTGGCTGTAATTTTTTAGCAACACCATCAGCTAGGCGTTTTTTTTGCTCACTTACATCACCTACGATTCCGTCTAGGTCACGCTTCCATTGATTCATCCAAAAGCACCTCCCACTGTTCACTTTTTAATTCTACCTTTAAACGTTCGCGCCCTTTACGTAGGTGTGTTTTCACGGTGTTTAATGGAATATGTAGATGATCCGCAATCTCCTTCACAGAAAGCTCCTCATAATAATAAAGGATTATTGGCTCACGCAATTTAAGTGGCAATTTTAAAATCGCTGCACCAATTTGATATTTCTCCTCGAGCACAATTAATTCATCACGAGAATCGGTTCCGCTATTACTCTCTTTATTTAAATAAATAAGCTTTTTATATGACCAGCTGCGTAAATAATCTTTGCAGCGATTGGCTGTTAGCTTTGTTAAATACGCGCGCATTTGCCCACGTTCGTCATATTGATTTTTCGTGTAAAAATGCAAGAAGACGTCTTGTACAATGTCTTCTGCCGTCGCTTTATTTTTCACGTAAAAGTAGGCAATTTTCAACAAATGCTCACCGTAATCTTCAATACATTGCTCTAACTGTTGTTGATTCATCGTCATCCCCCCTTCACAAGTATAACGGATGCCAACTGTGGCAGGTTTTAGAAATCAGAATATTTTTGCAAAAAAAAGATATGCACCCTCCTAGAAGGGAGGGCACTGAAAAACTTACGTTTTTTATGACGAGTTGATTTTTTAGATAAAAATAAGGCACTTTCTGTTCGATTTGAACAGAAAGTGCCTTATTTCATTGTCTATTTCTTACTCTTTTTCATTTAGCAGTTTTAATATC
>JAZLIT010000149.1:0-5302 GCA_045617525.1 Solibacillus sp.
AAGCCCGCTACATAATACGTATAATCATCTAAATCTTCTTTTGTTTGAATGTCCCAGTTTTTCAATGCCCATTTTGCCATGCCTTCTGCCATTTCAGCCGTAGCCGCTTGTACACGTGGCAAAGCGCCATCAGGACAGCAAGCAAGCCAATCACCTAAACGTAGACTTACTTCAGGTAAAATAGCAGCCACAGGGGCAATTAGCGCCTTATAAGCTGCCTCGTCGAATGGCTTTTTCAAAAGTTCAGCTGTAGCCATTAAATAGTCATGCTTTGCTTCATTTGAAATGTCTTCGTGGTCTTCTATTTCATCAATAGCACGCATTGCTAAATAAGCAACGCCAACCGCATTTTTTAACTCTTTATTTAAGAAAGTAATAGGTATGTAAAAAGTTCGGCTAGTTTTTTTTAAAACGCGCATGGCATCATCTAATAAAATTTTGCTCATTTGAATCTTCCTCTCAGTGTTCTTCATACCCTATCCTATCGCAAAAAATGAAAAATAGAAAATAAATCTTCATTACTTTTTAAATTCTTTACTGTATGTTGCGCAGTTTTTAGGTAAAATGGAATACATGAGTTTGGAACTGTTGTTAGAAAGTAGAAGGTGGACAATTTGAAACGACAAAAAACATATATAAGTATTGATATTGAGGCTGCCTTAATACGAGGGAGACAATATATTATTGAAATCGGCGCGGTGAAATGGAAGCCGGACGGGACGACTGAAACGTTCACACAATTTGTGCAGCCATACAGGTTCACAAAGTTAAATAACCGAATTCAAAGTTTAACAGGCATTACGACAGAGCAGTTGCTTGATGCGCCTTCGTTTAAGTATGCGATTAATCAATTTAAACATTGGTGCACAGATGATTATGTCCTTTTAACGTTTGGCGAATTTGATCGTAAAGTATTAGAAGAAGAGCTTGCACGAAATTATATTAAACCGCATTTTATTTATCCAATTATTGATTTTCAGCAGAAATACATGATTCATAATAAAGTGAAGGAACAGCCGAGCCTTGGTGGATTAATGGCAGAGCTTGGGCTAGAAGTGGAGACACAGCACAGAGCACTTGCTGATGCAGATAGCTTACTGCGTATTTTCCAAAAGGTTGAGGGGGATGAAATCATTCGTCAGCAAGAGACGAATCAATTTACGCTTTTACTTACAAGCTTAAAGCAGCAGGAAGAGACCTTCTCGCTACAACTAACAAAAGTATTCGCAAATATTGAAGGAAGCCAAATAAAAGTGAAAGACATGGATACACTTTTAATTGAATTGGATTATGTACGTGAAATTGTAAAGAAAACAAATGAAGATGGGGAAGAAACAGAATCGGAAGTAATTCGAATTACTCCGAGTGCACGCGCAAAGGAATTTCTTCAAGTCTATATTCAACAACTGAATGGTGAAGTGGTAATTACGCGGTCTGGCATTAAGGGGATGGCACGTGTATTACGTTTACACGAGTGTACTTTCCCGAAAACGGAAGTGATGACATTGTCATTCATCCTTGGATCCGAGGATAAGGCGGAGCAATTTAAATATAATGGTGAAGGTGTTGTAGCTTATGAACAAAAGCTTAAAAAGTTACTTGACCAATATAAGTATGCAATTAAAGGTGAATTTAAAAAGCGTGCATTAATCGATAATTGATAGTTCGCTTCTTCATAAATTTGTTGCATCCATAAGATGCGACGAGTAAAGTGGTATAGGGGAGAAGATAGAAGGAGTAGGGGTACGTTATGGGGACAGTTATAGGAATTGACACGGGTGGAACATTGACGAAGCTAGCTTATCTAAATAGAGAAGACGAGCTAAAGTTAGAAGTATTTCCATCGAATGATATGGATTTAGTAAAACAATGGATTGAAGCACATCCTGATGTTGAAGAAATTGGTTTAACAGGAGGACGTGCCGAGCAACTTCGTGAAACGTTGCAATCTGTTAAATCGATGCAGTATATTGTTGAATTTGAAGCAACTTTAAAAGGTGTTCACCATTTATTACAACGTGAGGGCCATGCAATCGAGCAGGCTATTATCGCAAATATCGGTACAGGGACTTCGATTCATTATATGGATGGAAATTCGCATTCGCGTGTTGGTGGAACAGGTATTGGCGGAGGTACGTTGATTGGCCTTGCATCAATTATGACTGGCGTTACTTCTTTTGACGAAGTGACGAAAATTGCAAGTAAAGGCAGTCGTGAAAGTATTGATTTACTAGTAAAAGATATTTATCAAGGTATGGATACGCCGATTGCAGGAACGTTAACGGCGAGTAACTTTGGTAAGGTTGGGATTACACTAGGTGAAACGTATCGTACGGAGGACTTACTAGCAACGACACAGGGTCTTGTAGGGGAAGTTATTTCGACGCTAAGCATTCAGTTAGCAGAGCAATATAAGGCGGAAAATATTGTGTATATTGGCTCTACACTATCTGAGAATGAACATTTAAAGGATGTTATTGCACATTATACGGTTTTAAAGAAGCATACACCTGTATTTTTAAAAGACTGTGGATTTTCGGGTGCAGTTGGTGCACTGTTAAATATATCTCAGTATCATAAAATAGCGGAAAATTAATGGGAAGTACCTAAAGAGCCCCTCATGAAAAAAAGAGGGCACTGAAAAAGTCCTTCAACTATAGGTAAGAGCGTCTTGGAACGAATTTTCGTTCCAGACGCTCTTTTTCTTCGATGCCGTTAATTTCCATTCAAGCGGACCGAGTTTCGTGCTTTTCTGCGAAAGATAATCATCGGACTTATTTGGAATGTAAATCCAAGGTGCCACAAGGATATTTACGGTGAATCTCAAACGAATATTGAAACTGCTAAGTCCCAAAAAAGAGTAAGCAATAGAAAAGGAAATAAGGCACTTTCCGTTCGAATGGAACGGAAAGTGCCTTATTTTTGTTAGAAAAACTAATTCGTCATAAAGTGTTACAGTGCTCTGAAAAACAGGTGGGCTCTATTTGACGATTACATCTATTCTATATAAACTGACCGAACCAAAGTCCTGATCGATTCTTTGCCATTCGGGTGCTTAGTCGTCATTTCAATAGTTATATTGTAAACGCCGGACTTTGAAACCTTTGGTAGCTTGGATGTGAAATCGGCTCCGTTTGTTGTCTTAGGAATGATCGTTTCCTTAAGTTCATTTCCATCAGGATCCTTGAATTTGAAGGAAAGGCTTGTTGTTCCGTCTTGCTTCGGTGTTTTCAAGGTGAAGGATGTTTGGTCGGCCTTGCCTATGCCAGCCATTTCGAGCTCAAGCTTCTCTGATTCATCAAAGGAGGAGACAAGTAGGTAGGCATCATTTGCATTTGCTGCCTTCATTTGTACTGTCCAGGAACCTTCGGTGAACTCGTCTGGCTGGAATGAATAGAGACTTGTGCCAGAGAGAATCGTATCATCTTTTATTGGGCCTGAGGGTTTTATAATCGTTCCGTCCGGTGCAACTAGCTCGACAGTTGTGTCATCGCTGGCAGTGTAGACGGAGATAGTGCCGCTTGTTTTGGCAGGGACATAGATTTCTTTTTTTGTAAATTGGCTATCTGAGAGCATTCCTCCGGTGATATAGCTGGAGGATTCACTATGGATGACGGTGTCCGTTTGAATTGATTCTTCTGTATTAGCCGACAATTGACTTACAGCGCTACTGCGTAAATAAGGTTCAATACGGGAAAAGACTTTGGACCCTTGGCGGATATTATCATGATCTATTGTACTGTCGGTAAATAAATGTGTACCATATGGCAGCTTTGAGCTCGTCGCCGTAACGAGGCCGTCATTTGCCCCGTAGGAAGATAAATAGGCTCCGCCGAGTGCTAGGGCAGAGAAGGCCGGTCCTTTGTTTGTTCCGGCTACCGTATAGTATTTATTCTTGTTGCGGTTGGAATGGCTGTCAGTTGCGGAGCGGAATTTGGCCATTTCCCCGACCTGTAAGGAATAGGTGCCGGCGTCATTCTGCCCGAGCAGTGACCCGAGCCATCCTGCATACCAGCTGTATGATAGGTCTGCTAGTTCGGATCCATGATGGGGTGAACCTAATGTAATGACTCTGCCGACATATGAATGGGCCCCGTAGTGGATAAGGGCTGCCTGAGTATCAGGACCGCCCTTGCTGTGGGCAATAATATTCACTTTCTGTCCATTGAAGTGTCGTGATATCTCTCCAAGCATGGAGGCAAGCAGGCGCCCATTTGTGTATTGATTTTCTGAACCATTGCCGGCCGCATCATACAGTTGGACGAAAACAGTCTGATAACCAGCTTCATATGCTTTCGTATAAATATCATTAACACCGTGATAAGTCGTCTCCCCATACCAGCTTGTTGAGCTTCCATTTTTCCCTTGGACAAAGACAATCGGCGTTTTCGATGAATTGTAATTCGGTGGACGGTCACCAAGGAACCATTCACCAGGGGTGAAGATTTCATCGGACGGCTTCAGCTTTCCGGCTGATACTTCTGAAAACAGACCATAATGCGTAAAAACCAATAAACATAAGAAAACAGCTAAATACCTTCTTATCAATCGGCTGTTCATTAAACTCCTCCATTACGTTTTTTTGAATACTTTGCTATATATAAACGACAAATAGACCTAAAGTTGTTTTATAGATAATGTATTCTCTATGTTTCGTCGTATTCCTTCTTTTTCCATTCTATTATACGATTGTGCGGGCTATTACCTCTCAATGCGCTTGGAGAATGCTTTTCGAGCGTTGCAACGTTGCGTTCACCAAATGGACTAGAAGGAAAGAGGACTCCTCCATTTGGTACGAAAGAACAACAGGTAGCTAACCACTCGATTTCTTTCACTCTATTAATTGTAATTGAGCTGTTTTAGAAAATATCTCCTTTTCTGCATCTATGTAAGGAGATTATGGCATGGTGTTATAGGATTGACAAGGGTGGAACATAGACGAGGCGGTGTTTTTTTATTGGTGCCATTCTAAAATATATAACTTCTTTTGGCTTACATTATAAATAGCTGTAAATGTATCAAAATCGTTATTTTCAGATTGATGGAAATAATAATCATTTAAGCTATATTTGATAGGGGAATTTGAAACAGCCATTAAAAATTCTTTTCGGGAAGCGTCATTGTCATTATATTCGCCAACTGTATTGAAAATAAATTGTGCCACTTTTTGATTCACCTGTTCAAGCGTATCTACTGTAATTAAGCTCAATCCGGCGTCAGCGGGTTTCATAAGCTCTTTTTCGTAATGGAGTATAGAATACCATTCACCATCCCCAAATGCATTATTTTTGGAGGACCAGAT
>JAZLIT010000150.1:0-6121 GCA_045617525.1 Solibacillus sp.
TTTCAATAGATTTGATTTTAAATCAACTGATGGAGGACTATGCAACCGAATTAAAAAGAATTGCTTTCTTATATGTGAATGATATGTTCGAATGTGAGGATATTATTCAAGAAGTCTATATATCCTGTTATCAAAAGTTATCTAGCTTCCGACATGAATCTAGTTATAAGACTTGGCTAATACGTATTACTATCAATAAATGTAAGGATCATAGGAAACGTTGGAACGTAAAAAAACTGTTCTATAAACCTTTTATTTCGTCTGATATTACAGTACCGTCTTCGGAAGAACAATTTATTAATGAACAGTCTTCAAGAAACATGATAGAACAAATAGCCAATCTACCTCCAAAATATAAAGAGGTACTTATCCTTTATTATTATCAGCAACTGAATATGACTGAATTAAGTGAAATACTAAATGTAAATATTAATACGATTAAGTCAAGGTTACTTCGTGGTAAGAAAATTCTTCAAAATAAAATGGAAAGGAGTAATGCTAGTGGACAATTTCGATAAACATGTGAAAGAAGAGGTACAGGAATACTTGAATAAACATGTACATTTTTCTCCAGAAGAAAGTCAACAAATTCGCAGTAAAATAACAAATAAAAGTTCAACAAAAAAGTTCCACGGAGTTTATTACACCGTATTGGCTTCAGCAATTGTTTTAGTTACCATTCTAAGCATACCGTTATTTGATACTCTAAACTTTAATAGTGACCCCGAATTTGATTATGCTACTGTGGCAGAAAATGAAACTGAGGACAAAAACAGACTGAATTGGGAGGGGAATAATAGGAGTCAAAAAATATTATCAGATGAAGAAAAAAGCAATTTACAACTATCAATTATTAATAATCCAGAAAAGTATAAGCTTAGGAAAGCTAGTTTGAATTTCTGGAAAGAAAGTGGTGAATACAAAGAACCTGATTCTTCGGAGCAGGTAATCAGCTTAGCTTTAAGTTTTCAAAGTCAACAAAATTCTTATTTTACACAAATTTTTAAAGGTGAAATTAGACTTGAGGACCACCATGAGGTAATAGAAAAAGTAGGGGACTGGAGTCTCATTCCAGACGCTAAAACACATAGTAACATGGAAGGAAATAAATACACTATAGCTGTTTTGGAAATTATAAATAATCATGAAAAGTATACAATAATTATTCAAACTTATGACCTTCATGATGATATAGATGCCGCCCCTTATTCTAAAACGGATATACTAGATTTTACAGAATCTTTGAAACCAGAATTAGCAGTAAAGAGTTTATTGGAGATAATTCCCAAGGATTAGAGTATATTTTTTAAGTGGAAATACAGGATAGTTAAGAAACTCGCTTCTAAAAGCGAGTTTTTCTTAATAAATGCTGACCTTTAACATAGGGGTATAAAAAAATCCAACCTTCTGCAATGACGTAGAAGGTTGGATTTGAAATTTAAATATGTGTTGGCTTTTTCCAGAACATTGCCAGTAACAGACCTAAAGCTAATACAAGTGCGGCGAAGTAGTATGGATAGTTGAAATCGATATCGAATAATACGCCACCTAGTACTGGGCCAATAATATTGGCAATTGATGTGAACATTGAGTTCATACCACCTACGAAGCCTTGCTCATTGCCTGCAATTTTTGATAAATACGAAGTTGCTGCTGGACGAATTAAATCAAACCCAACAAAAACCGTGAATGTTACAAGCATAATTGTCCAATAAGAATTGGCAACCGTCATTAAAAATACAAGGATAGCTGAGAAGAGTAAGCTATAACGGATAACTCCGATTTCACCTAACCATCTTGTTAATCGGTCAAATAATAATACTTGGAATAACGCACCAATGATTGCACCACCTGTAATGGCAATCGCAATATCGGCCGGTGTAAATGCAAATTTATGGTCCACGAATAAACTAAAGAATGATTCGAATGCTGCTAAACCGAATGAAGAAATTAAAATAATCATAAAGGCAATAAAGAACATCGGGACGAATACTTTGCGAAGGCCCGATTTATTTTTCATCTCTGGTGAAGTCTCTTCCATTTCTGGTTGACGCTCTGGCTCAGATAAGAAAAGAATTGATAGAATTGCTGCTACAACACCTAGAGCTCCGGCAGAATAGAACGGGACACGTGTGCCGATTTCTGCTAGGAAACCACCGATACCAGGACCGATGATAAATCCAGTACTAATTGCAGCTGACATATAGCCAAGAGCTTTCGGACGAGTTTCTGTTGTTGTAATGTCTGCGATAAAGGCTGTAACAGCTGGCATAATGAACGCTGCACTTACACCGCCTAAAATACGTGAAATAAATAAAACTTCGACTGATTTACCGAATCCGAATAAAAATTCCGAAAATCCGAAAATAAATAATCCAATGACAATCATAATTTTACGTCCGTATTTATCTACCCATTTACCTGCAAATGGCGAAAAGATTAATTGTGAAATAGCGAATGCTGCTGTTAAATAGCCAACTACTGTACCGGAAATATTAAACTCATTCATAATCGTTGGTAAAACGGGAATGATTAATCCGATACCAAGGAAGGCAATGAATAAGTTACCAAGTAAAATAGCTAATGTAACTTTTTGATTTGACTTCATGCTGTTAATTCTCCTTTAATTCAAAACACTTTTGTGTATTTTACGTTTTCTCTATTCTCCAAGATAAACCCTATAGTTACTATACAGTCAACGTAGATGCTTGAATTGAAAGAAATTTTACATAATATCACTGTTTATACGTATTTTTAGTTCGACAATAAATTCATCATCCTTAAATGGTGAATAATTTGTCGGCATAAAAATTTCGTATACTTCATTAAAAACAGAAAGCTGATTTTGTTCGACATAATGGCGAAGCTGCTCGTAATAAGTAAAATATTTGTCGACTTCAAAATAAAAAGCGATGCCAATGTATCGACCTGCGCGCTTTGTGGAAACATTCATATCAGCAGAAATATTATGAATGTAGCGGTCGCTCATTAGTGGTGTGAATACATAGTCGTAACGGATTTCTTCCAATGAGGTATAGGCTGAAAAGGGAAAAATACAGCCGTAACGACTTGGAATGACGCCGCCTTCGTTTTCCACGGTTGTTTTAAGCGAGCTGTAGTAGGAATTGGGTACGTATTCGGGTGTTAAATTTTGCGTTTTAATTGTGAGAATACGTTCCTCGTCCTCGAAGCGCTCATAAATTTCATTGAAAGTGGTAATGGCCAGCTGATCCTGCATTTGTTTTTTCGTTTTGAGTAAGGTTTGCTGTACATCTTTTAATTTTCGAAGTCGATTTTCGATAATTTGCTCCTGCTTATTTAAAAAATCGAGTAAATTCTCTGGCGTTTGCTGCTGTACATGTTTAATTTCGTCGAGCGATGTGCCGAGGTGTTTGAGCGACTTGATTAGGTCTAGATGATAGAGCTGAGAGTCTTTATAGTAGCGATAATTCGAATTAGGATCCGTAAAGGACGGTTTGAACAGGTTGATTTGGTCGTAGTAACGCAATGTTTGGATGGAAATATTGGCAAGTTTCGAAACTTCGCCTATTGATAAATACTGGTCTTTCACGAGGCGCACACCGTCCTTTCTATTGTTTAAAGTATACAATCGGGTGCGGATTTACGCTATGATGTAAGAAATGATTTTTTGAATGAATAGGGGAAAAAGCAATGCAACAAATTAATCCAAATAATTTAACAGAGCGTGAAAACTATAAATTTTTAATTGGGTCAATCGTGCCGAGACCTGTGGCGTTTGTGACGACGATGAATGCCGCCGGGGTTGTAAATGGTGCGCCGTTTAGCTTCTTTAATGTAGTTTCTTCAAATCCACCAATGATTTCGATAAGTATTCAGCGTAAGCAAGGTGTGATGAAGGATACGGCACGTAATATTACGGCAAATGGTGAGCTAGTTGTGCATATTGTGAGTGAGGAATTTGTGGTGCAGATTAATGAAACAGCTGCAAATCTTCCGCCGCATGAAAGTGAACTAGTGCGCGCAGGATTAACTCAGGTTGCGAGTACAGTAGTGCAAGTGCCAGGCGTGAAGGAAGCAAAAGTGCGCATGGAATGTAAGTTAGAGCAGATGGTGACACTTGGCGGAGATGACAATGGCCCAGGCTGTGATTTAATTATTGCACGCGTTGAGCAGTATCATATTGATGAGATGATTTATGCGGATGGCCGCGTGGATTTAGAAGGTTTAGATGCAGTTAGCCGTTTAGCAGGCAATGATTATGCGAAAATTGGACGCGTCATGACAATTGAGCGTCCGTAATAATAAATAGATTAAAACACATCCTAATAAATGAGGGATGTGTTTTTTATTTATTCGTTTTCATTTTCATCGACTTGCTCGGTGTTCGTGTCACCTTGGTCGATACCGCCGTTGTTACGTCCGTATTTCGTTGGGTCATAGGTTGCATAGAAAACTTGAATTAAAACCACTGCTAAAAGTGAGGCAATGACGATCGAGCTAATAATGATGGCTGCGAACTTTTTACCGTTTTTTTTTTGTTCCAATTAGGTATTCTCCTTCGTGTACAGCGTGAAATTACTTTTAGTATAATGCAAAATTTTACAATTGAACATGGTGAACTAAGTAATTGTTAAAAAGCTTATAATGATATTGAAATGTGTATAATGAGAGCTAATGAAAGAGGTGTTGCACGGATGAAGCAAAATGGATGGAATTTTGATAATAGTTATTTACAGTTGCCGCCGTTATTTTACAGTACCGTGACGTTAAATGAAGTCGCTGCGCCAGAGCTAGTTATTTACAATGAAGCGCTAGCTGAGGAACTTGAAATTGATGCGTTTGCAGAGGAGCTTTTACCAATTTTCGCGGGCAACGAATTACCAGATGACGCGGCGCAAATTGCACAAGCCTATGCTGGGCATCAATTTGGCTATTTTAATACGCTGGGCGATGGCCGTGCCATGCTAGTTGGCGAGCAGGTGACATCTAGCGGTAAGCGCTTTGATATTCAGCTAAAAGGATCGGGACGTACGCCGTTTTCTCGGAATGGTGATGGACGTGCGGCGCTTGGACCGATGCTACGCGAATATATAGTGAGCGAGGCAATGCATGCGCTACACATTCCAACGACACGTAGTTTGGCTGTTGTGACAACTGGCGAGCCAATTTATCGTTATGAGCAGCTACAGGGTGCGATTCTTACGCGCGTTGCGGCTAGTCATCTACGTGTAGGGACATTTCAATATGCAGCGCGCTATGGTGAGTTAGCCGATGTGAAGGCGCTCGCGGATTATGCGATTGAACGTCATTATCCACATTTACTCGCGCGCGAGAATCGTTATGAGGCCTTTTTAGAAGAGGTCATTGCAACGCAGGCGAGATTGATTGCACAGTGGCAGCTAGTCGGCTTTATTCATGGTGTTATGAATACGGATAATGTGACGATTAGCGGTGAAACGATTGATTACGGGCCATGTGCATTTATGGATGCCTTTGATCCAGATACAGTGTTTAGCTCGATTGATCGCAACGGGCGTTATGCGTATGGCAATCAGCCGAGCATTGGTGGCTGGAATATGGCGCGTTTGGCGGAAAGTATTGCGCCACTTTTAGATGAGGACGAAGAACGTACAAATGAAATTGCGCAAGATTTATTGAAGCTTTATCCAACGTATTTTATGCAGGCATTTGATGCGGGCATGCGCCAAAAATTAGGCTTATCAAACGAAGAACAGGGTGACCGCGCACTTGCGCAAGGGCTAATGAAGTTGATGATGAAATACGATGCGGATTACACAAATACATTCCGCGCATTAACTGCAAAAGTGCGCCCAAGTGATTCGCTCTTTGCGACGGCAGAATTTAGCGAATGGGAAAAGCAGTGGGAGGAACGATTGACGCGTCAAGAAATTTCACGTGCAGATGCTTATCAGCTGATGGATGCAGTCAATCCAGCAGTAATTGCGCGTAATCATCGCGTGGAGGATGCACTCGCGGCAGCAGAGCAGGGCGATTACAGTTTACTGCATAAGCTAGTAGCGATTCTGCAAAAACCTTACGAGTTAGCGGAGGAAAACCTAGCGTATAGCGAGCCAATGGGCGACGATGAGGGCCCGTATCAGACGTATTGTGGAACGTA
>JAZLIT010000151.1:0-20334 GCA_045617525.1 Solibacillus sp.
TTCCATGCTGATTCGTTGAATGATTTATCATCAACGCCACCAACGTCGGTTACCATTGCGATAGAGAAATTGTCTTTATCAGACCCACCGTTATCGTCACCACATGCTGCTAATACTGCACTTGCCGCTACTACAGAAGAGATTAATAAACCTAATTTACGTTTTTTCATTAAAAGAGTCCCCCTTAAATGTTTTGTAATTAGCAGGATTTGTTCACGATGTTTTACACCCTTTTTCTTACTACATGAAAGCTGAATTTATCTGCTCTAAAAAAGTTCTTTGAATAAAGAACTGCTCGGTCATTTTCGTCATAATGTATTTGCGATAGGACGAGTAATGCCGTTTCTTGACCACTATTCAAAATCGGCGAGACATGCTCGTGATAGCCTACAGGGTCTATGTATGTAATCGCATACGATACACGTATATTCCCCGATTTCTCAATGGCCGAGAAGATTGATACATCTTTGTTTGTTAAAAATTCCTGTGGCAAATAGTCAGTCGGTACTTTATCAATACAATAAACTACTGGCTCCCCATCTGCCGTTCTAACCCGTTCAATTGTTATTACATTGTCATCAATGCCAGTCTGAAATCGGTCCATATCATCCTCTGTCGGTTTATCTTCAGTTGCACTCATAAAAATTGTACCGGCAGTTTTTCCAGCTTGCTCAATCATGGCTGACACGCTTGCTAGCTGCTCAATTCCTGATGTAAACAATGGCTTTGGGTTCACGAATGTTCCCACACCATGTCGACGAACGATTACATTTTCTTCTTCCAATAGTCGTAGCGCCTCACGAAGAGTTGCTCGACTTACTCCAAGTGATTTCGAAAGGTCAAATTCTGAAGGGAGTTTTTCGTTTTCTTTGAAAATTCCCTTTTCAATATCTGATTTCAATCGATCAATCACTTGTAAATATAAATGACGATGATCCGCTTTAATTGTCACTCATAATCACCACCAAAAATTAGAGATCAGACATCTGATGTACAACATTCCTACTAATTCGTGATTAATATAACACTTTTAGCGCCATATGAAAACACATTTCGCGAAAAAGTATATAATAATTGAACTTTTTAAGGATAATTAGGCTAGTTGCCTGAAACGAATGAATAGTTTGAATAAGAATATTTTCTATGTTATTTACTAGTAATTTTCATAATCTGTACGCGAAATTAGCACTTGTCTCGGTTTACTGCCTTCTGGTGGACCGACTATTCCGCGCTCTTCCATCTGATCGACAATACGCGCTGCTCTTGAATAACCAATTCGGAATTTTCGTTGTAACATTGAAACCGATGCTGTTTTTTGCTCCAACACTAACATAACCGCGTCATCATATATATCATCCGTAGTTTCTGAAATTAGCTTTTCGGGCTCATCGGTTGGAATCATTGACTCTTCATATTGCGCCTTTTGCTGCTCAATAACATAGTCTACAATACGCTCTACCTCAGCATCTGACACGAATGCTCCCTGAACACGCGTCGGCTTTGAAACACCGGCTGGTAAAAACAGCATATCCCCACGGCCAAGTAATCTTTCTGCGCCACCCATATCTAAAATCGTACGTGAATCGATTGAACTTGACACGGCAAAGGCAATACGGGATGGAATATTGGCTTTAATAATCCCTGTAATGACATCAACTGATGGACGCTGTGTTGCAATAATTAAATGAATACCTGCTGCACGGGCCATTTGCGCTAATCGTGTAATTGCATCCTCTACCTCATTCGATGCCACCATCATTAAATCTGCTAACTCATCAACTATCACGACAATGTATGGTAGCTTTGCATGCTTTTCATCATTTTCTTCATTGAACAATGTGACATGCTCATTATAGCCTTCAATATTACGTGTTCCCGTATGCGAAAATAAATCATAGCGTCGTTCCATTTCAGAAACTACTTTTTGCAAGGCTTGGGCAGCTTTCCGTGGATCCGTAACTACTGGTGCTAATAAATGCGGGATCCCGTTATACACATTAAGTTCCACCATTTTCGGATCAATCATCATCATTTTCACCTCATGTGGGGCTGCTCGCATAATAATTGATATGATAATGCCATTTATACATACCGATTTACCACTGCCAGTTGAACCTGCCACAAGAAGGTGAGGCATTTTATTCAATTCAGATAACATGGCCTTGCCTGTAACATCGCGGCCAAATCCAATTAATAATTTTTTATCCGGGCGATTATTTTCTTCCGCTTCTAAAACTTCTCGAAGTGACACCATGGCCACCTCGCTATTAGGAACCTCAATACCAATTGCAGATTTCCCAGGGATTGGCGCTTCCATTCGGATATCCTTAGCCGCGAGCGCTAATGCTAAATCATCTTGTAAATTAACAATTTTACTCACCTTCACACCTACATCCGGCATGATTTCATACTTTGTCACGGCTGGCCCTAAATGCACCTGAGTTACTTTCACTTTGACGCCAAAGCTAAGCAATGTTTGCTCTAGTTTTTTTGCATTCGTTTTAATCGCCTTGTATTCCCCACTTTGATCGTGTTCAGCTGGCTCGTTTAGTAATTGGATTGTAGGAAGAATGTAAGCGGGATTCTCCTCTTGCTGTGTTTGAATTAATGGTGCATCGTCTGTTGCTTCATTTTCCTGCTCATCGGTTTTGGCAACTTGCTCACGTTGCTTTGTCACATTTTGCGTAAAATGCTGAATAACAGGCGCTGGTTCTGGATTATCCATTTCTAAAATAGAGGGATGTGGATCTTCCACCAAGAAATCCTCTTGTGTTGCACTTGTTTCGTTGTGTGTTACCGTCCTCGCTGGTCTTCGGCGCTTTGGTTGTTTTCGTGTTCTGTTTCTTTGGAAGCGTTCTTTGATTTTTGGTGCTTTTTCGAATAGAAAGGGTACAAGCGCCTTGCCTGTTATTAAAATGACACCAATCGCAAGTAACACGAAGGCAACTACTTTGGCACCAGCTGAATCAAATAAAATATGTACCATACTAAAAAGTAAAGCCCCCACAAATCCACCACCTAGTGAATCACCGCGCGTAGAAATACCGTCCGCACTAATTAAAATTCGCCACGTTTCCCTTAATACCGAATCGGATAATAATAGGTTCGCTTTTAATAGTTCCTCAAATAATAAACTATGGCTAAAAATCGATAAGCTACAAACGATGAAAAGGACGCCATAAATAATACGTGGTTTAAATGCAATACCATGTCGTTTCACCATCAGCATTGAAGCAATAATGATTGCTAATAAAGGGACACCAAAATGTAAGTTCCCAAAGAAGAACATTGCGATTGAATGCAGCAGTTTTCCTGCGATACCAAATTCCAAAAACTCGATAATCGCAAAGGCAATTAATACAATGCCAATAATTTCATAGGCTAATGGGTGAAGTTCTTCTTTATTACTAGCTTTTGTTTTTGGTTTTTGCTTTGTTGGTTTTTTCGTTCTTGTATTCTCGACCAATCATTCCACCGACTCTCTTTAGTTTTAGAAAAAAAAAGAATTTTCAAAGCCTATGAATAGGCTAAGAAAATCCTTCTACTTTGTATGCTTAATATTCCATGATAATTGGAATGATCATTGGGCGACGTTTAGTTTTTTGGAATAGGTAAGCGTTCAGTGTATCACGGATTTCTTGTTTAATATTTGTCCATTCAAACGTTTCTTTACTTACGTATTTTTCAATGATGTTACGTGCCATTTCAGCTGCCTCTACCATCAATTCTTCTGACTCACGTACGTAAACAAATCCGCGAGATAAAATTTCTGGGCCTGAAGCGATTTTCTTTTGCGCACGATTCAACGTAACGACAACAATGAAAATACCATCTTGTGAAAGTAATTTACGATCGCGTAAAACGATATTTCCAACATCGCCTACTCCGATTCCATCGATTAGTATGTTACCAGCTGTTACACGACCAGCCATACGCACTTTTCCATTTTTGTATTCTACGATATCGCCTTTATCTGCGATGAAAATTTGCGATTTTAAAAGGCCCATTTCCTGCGCTAATTTAGAATGTGCGATCAACATACGGTATTCCCCTTGAATCGGAATAAAGTACTTAGGCTTCATAAAGTTTAACATTAATTTCAAGTCTTCTTGGCTACCGTGACCTGATACATGAACTTTTTTATCAGCAGTTAACACGCGTGCGCCAATTTTAGCGATTTGGTTCATCGTATTATACATTTGCACTTCCATCCCTGGAGATGGTGTGAATGTAATTAATACTGTATCTGTTTTTTTGATCTTCACATCACGGTGGTGCTTACGGATGATTTTATCTAAAGCTTCTAATGGTTCACCTTGATTACCAGTCGCAATAATGACGATTTCATCTTCTCCGTATTTATGAATATCACTTACTGGAATAAATGTATCTTCACCGATATCTAAATAACCAAGCTCTACGCCTAGCTCTAATACTTTTTCTAAAGCTTTCCCAACTACGGCAACTTTACGGTGTGCATCACGCGCTTTTGAGAATACTTGCTGAATGCGAATAAAGTTCGATGCATAAAGTGCTACGATGATACGACCTTGTGTAGCGTGGAAAGTTTTTGCTAATTGCTCAGCAATCACTGTTTCACTTGTTGTGTATCCTGGGCGTTCTGCTTCTGTAGAATCAGAAAGTAACATGAATACGCCTTCTTCACCAAGTCGCGCCATTTTCCCTAAATCCGGGCTGAATTTCCCTTGTGCAGATTGGTCGAATTTAAATTCGCCTGTATGCACAATCGCTCCTTCAGATGTATGGAATACCACGCCTAATGAATCTGGAATTGAGTGTGTTGTATGGAAGAATGTTACGTGCGTTGAATTGAAGTTCATACGACTTTGATTTGTCACCTCGAAGAATTTCACTTGATGAGGTGCTGGCATCTCTTTTAAATGCTCTTTTGCTAAAGCAATTGTTAACTTCGAACCGTAAACAGGTGCTTTTATTTTTTTCAGTACATATGCAATTGAACCAATTGCATCTTCATGTCCATGCGTAAGGAAGATCCCTTTTACGCGATCTTTATTTTCTACTAAATACGTGATGTCAGGAATAACGATATCGATTCCTAGCATTTCATTTTCCGGGAACATAAGTCCGCTATCGACAACGAATAATTCTTCATCGATTTCAATTACATACATTGCTTTTCCGATTTCGCCAACGCCGCCGAGCGGAATGACACGGATTAATTCATTTTTCGTCTTTGTCACTTGATTTCCTCCTATATAAAAGCGTATCCACGATTTTTGGGTTCATGTCTCATTTAACTCACGGATTTCCCCGCGACTAAGCGTGACCCTACTTTTGTGAATACGTAGAAATTATTATTTTATTAGTATCCGCACAGCAACCACTTAAATCTCATTATACGTTTAGTTGTGCCAATGTACAAATTAAAAATGGGAATATTATAGATAAATGCTAAGTTTATTGCGTGTTAGTGGATTCTCCGCGCATGCTTATCCCCCCGCAGTCGAGCCTGCCTCCACACAATAAACTCTTTCCGCAAAATTAAACCTTTAAAATTAAGGGAAATACTATTTTACTAGCATGTTAATGTACATACTAATAACACATATTAGCTAACACCTTATGTAAAAAAATTCACTCTATAACTACTAAAAAAACTGATGCCGGTCTCACGTATATGTGAGGTGGCATCAGTTTTGTTTCTTTAAGTTAAATAACTGTTAGCTGGCGGAATTTTTCTGCCTTGGCTTGGTACGTCGCCCAAATTTGGTCGAATGCTTGTTTTTCTTCATCCGTCATTTCCATCATCGGCATGCGTACGTCCAGTGTATCAAAGCCAAGCTTCGTCATTGCGTACTTAATCGGTGACGGGTTAGGTTGTGCAAATAGCGCTCGCACTAATGGTAGAAGTGCTCGATGGATTTCCGATGCTAACTCATGATTGCCCTGCTCAAAAGCACGAATCATTAATTGCATATCGTTTCCTACCACATGTGAAGCAACTGAGATAATGCCCGAGCCTCCTATTGCTAGTAGAGGTAACGTCAAGCCGTCATCTCCTGAGTAAACTAGAAAGTCGGTATCAACATTTTCAATAATATCGCCCATTTGATCTAGATTACCACTTGCCTCTTTAATGCATGTAATATTTTCCACATCTTTGCTCAACGCAATTGTCGTTTCCGCTAAGATATTTGCACCTGTTCGACCAGGTACGTTGTAGAGCATAACTGGGAGCTGCGTTACTTTTGCAATTGTTTCAAAATGGGCATACATCCCACGTTGATTTGGTTTGTTGTAATATGGCGTTACTAACATGATAGCGTCAGCACCGTTTTCCTCCGCTTTATGCGTCATCATAATCGAGTACGCTGTTTCGTTGTCCCCTGTACCTGCAATAACAGGTACACGTCCGGCCACTTTTTCTACTGTAAAACGAACTACCTCAATCTTTTCTTCTGTTGACATCGTTGGGTTTTCAGATGTCGTCCCACAAGCGACAATCGAGTCTGTACCGTTCTCAATTAAGTGATTAATAATGCGTTCAAGCTCTGGATAATTAATTGTTCCATCCTTTTTGAACGGCGTAATCATAGCTGTACCAATTTTACCGAAATTCATGCCTAATCCCTCACTTACTTATATTAAATTGTCCTCTAGCATTGCTTCAGCAATTTGAATTGAATTTAAAGCTGCACCTTTTAATAAATTATCTGCCACGATCCATAGGTGGAAGCCCTTTGGATTGTCTAAATCCTGGCGAATACGTCCCACAAATGTTGGATCTTCACCTTCTGCATAAATTGGCATTGGATAAATTTGCGCGGTAATGTCATCTTGTAATGTGATGCCTGGTGCACTTTTTAATGCTTCAAAAATTTGAGTGACTGTTGCTTCTTTTTCTACTTCAATATATACCGATTCTGAGTGGCCTGAAACGACTGGTACACGTACACAAGTTGCGGCTACACTTAATTCAGGCATATTCATAATTTTTTTCGTTTCGTTGATCATTTTCATTTCTTCATATGTAAATCCATTGTCTGTGAATTTATCGATTTGTGGAATAACGTTACGCGCGATTGGATAATGCTTGTTATCTGCTTTGCAAGGTAATATGCTTGCTTCTACATTTTTCCCTGCATCCCATTGTGCACTTTGCTCACGTAATTCTTCGATTGCCGCAATTCCTGATCCAGATACTGCTTGGTAGGTTGATACGACTACTTTTTTTAATCCGAATTGCTGACGAATCGGTTGCAGTGCCGCGACCATTTGAATTGTTGAACAGTTCGGATTTGCAATAATGCCCTTATGTTTTGCTAAATCTCCACGGTTTACTTCAGGTACAACTAAAGGTACGTTTGGATCCATGCGGAAATGACTCGTATTATCGATTACAACTGCGCCACGTTTTGCTGCTTCTGGCGCAAGCGCTTCTGAAACAGATCCACCAGCTGAGAATAATGCTACATGCACACCTTCAAAGCTTTCTGGTGTTGCTTCTTCGATTGTATATGTTTTACCGTTAAAATCGATTGGCTTTCCTGCCGAGCGCGCTGATGCTAAAAATTTTATTTCTCCGATTGGAAACTTACGCTTAATTAATTGTTCCATCATTTTTGTTCCTACGGCGCCTGTTGCACCTACAATCGCTACTGTTAATTGCTTCGACATATCCATCTCTCCTTGGTAACTACTACATAATGTTGGATATTGTATCATATATTTCAATTTTTGTGTTTGGTTATTTGATTATTTTAAATATTGTATAATTATTGGCTGTAATTGTTTCTTATGAACTACCGCCGAAACGACAGTATCCTTCATTTTACTGAAATCCGATATTAAAGAAGTTGATTTTAAGAACGGATCATCTTGCCCAAAAGGAATAAAGTATACATTTTTTGCATTAAGAAGCTTCATAATATTAATCCCGTTTAATCCCAGTGCATCATTTGTGGAGATACCTAAAATTACAGGTGAACCATTTCTTAATGTTGCCTTTGCAGCCATTAAAACTGGGCTATCTGTCGCAGCATTTGCAAATTTACTAATGGAGTTACCTGTCATCGGAGCAATTACCATCGCATCAAGCGGCTCCCTCGGCCCAAATGGTTCCGCCTCCATAATTGTAGATACAACTTTTGCCCCGGCAGCTTCTTCGATTTTTGCTATCCATTCCTCGCCTGTTCCGAATCTTGTTGCTGCAGTTAATACTGAATGAGTAATAATTGGCACAACAATAGCGCCAACCTCTCTTAATGATTGGATTTTTGGCACAACATCTTCATATGTGCAATGGGAGGCTGTTATGCCAAGCCCAATTCGTTTACCTTCAAGCATTTTTACACCTCCTGCCTTAATTGAAGTATTGCATCATAAAGAAGTCCCGCTGCATCTTGCGGAAAATATTTCCCCGGCAATGCTGGTAATAATTCGTAATTATCCAGCTTCTTTTCATTCAAACAGCCAGGTGCTGATGCAACATCATAAAACGGCTTTTGTTCAATCGAAATAAATGCAGGAGTTAACCACTTCGTTGGAATCGTATTAATAATCATATCCATCTCTATTTTCACATCCGGAGCAAGGTCAAATACCTCATACCCATATGCACTTGCTTCTGCAAGCTGAACATCACTTCTCACCGCAATGGCAACCTGTGCTTGAATTTGCGTAAATACTTGCGCAAGCATTTTGGCCACGCGTCCGAATCCAGTAATTAAAATTCGCTTCCCTTTAATGGAATGACCGTTTTGCAAAATGTGCGCAAGCATTGCTTCTGCTGTAAGGGAGGCATTTTTCCAGATGAATAGCTCCTGCTCTAAATAATGCAAAACAGTGCGTTCCGCTAGAATTCCTTCCCACTCTTGATTTAATTTCCCCACATAAAAAGTAGCATCATTAATGCCAAATATTTCGTTTGCTTCAACTTTTAAAGGTTGAATCGGCATAATAATGTGATGGGGTTCAAAATTCCGAGATAAATCATTCATCCCTTCATCCCAAACAGAAGTTGATTTATAATAAACTGTTCGTGATGTATCGGATAATTTTGTAGCAAGCATTTTCATGCGCTGATCTGCCCCTATGACGAGCCATCTTTCCTGCATCATTGTTCACTCTTCTTCAAAGAGGAATTCGTTTCGTTAAATAAAATACGGTCCTCTCCTATCAAAGCAATATCCTCCCAGCGAATAAATAGTGTTGCACTACTTTGCCTTTTTTGAAACATCGTTTTTAGTGTGGCTGATTGAAGTTCAAAACCCTTAATTTTTCCTGTTGACGCATCAAAAACACACTCAGTATCAGCCAAAAATCCGTAGCGTACGCCATTTTTTATTTCAATTAATTCTTTTTCTGCGAGCTCCGATAATAGCAAGCATTCCCCTCCTTTGACCTTGAGCTTATTCCTACTATATGCCGTCCGTATTTCAATTGTGATACGCTTTTGTGGAAATTTATAGTAGACAAAATTCAAATCACCTGTATATACTGTATATACACAGTTAAAACGATTGGAGGTTCAGCTATTGATTCGACTAAGTAACGCTAGTGACAAACCGATTTACGAACAAATTACTGAGCAATTGAAGCTCGCCATTATGAATCAAGTTCTCGCACCAGGTGATGTACTGCCATCCATACGGGCGCTCGCCGTAGAATTAAAAATTAGCGTTATGACGACTAAACGCGCCTATTCGGATTTAGAACGTGATGGCTTTATTGAGACAGTACCGGGAAAAGGGAGCTTTGTGAGTAATAAAAATAAAGATTTTTTACGTGAACAATACATGCGCCAAATGGAGGGGCATTTAGCAAAGGCAATTGCGCTAGCACGTGCAGTGAATGTTTCGGATACAGAGTTAAAACAACTACTACAACTATTACTGGAGGATGAAAAATGAACGCAATTGATGTGAGGGATTTATCAAAAGAAGTAGATGACTTTCGATTGAAAAGTGTTACATTTACCGTTAAAAAAGGAACAGTTGCTGGTCTAGTTGGGAAAAATGGAGCCGGAAAAACGACGCTAATTGAGTGCATTTTAAATTTGCGCAAAGTCAAGGAGGGCTCGATTCATCTCTATGGCCTTACCTATGCGGAAAACGTACTCGACATTAAAGCACAAATCGGCGTTGTTTATGATGAGCTACACATGCCAGAACATTTAACGGCGAATGATTGCCATGTATTTTATAAAGAAGTTTTCACAACGTGGGACGAAGCCTTTTACTTCAATTTCCTTAAGCGCTATTCAGTCGATCCTAAGAAAAAAATTAGCAAACTTTCACGCGGCACGAAGATGAAGCTGGCGTTGGCACTTGCCCTCTCGCATCATCCGAAACTTTTGATTTTAGATGAGCCAACAAGTGGGCTAGATCCAGTCGCACGAGATGAAATTTTAGGTGAGCTGGCGAAATATATGGAGGATGACACGAATTCGATTTTAATTTCTTCGCATATTACGAGTGATTTAGAAAAAATAGCAGATACGATTACGTTAATTGAGGATGGCGCTATTATTTTCAGTGAGGATAAAGATGTACTGACATCGAAGTTCGGACTTTGGTCGGGAACTGCCTTACAAGCTGAGTCGATTCCACCACATGCGATTACCTGGCAACGACGTAGTGCATTTGGTGTCACGCTACTTGTTGAACGCGAATTTGTGAGCGAAGTGTTTGCGCTTGAGACGCCTACCATTGAGGATTTAATTCTTTTTCACACGAAGGGAACGTGATTGGATGGCCATAAAACTTTTGCAGCATTATAGACGCGGATTGACACATAGTGATTTACTTTTCCTTCCCTACTTCGTCACATTCATATGCCTCGTTTTTTATGTATTAAATAGGGAACCTGTATTATTGGAAATAGCAGCTATAGCGAGTACATTGCTCGTGCAGATTAGCCTATATTCTCACGTGAAAAAAATGAGGCATTCATTTTTCGTGTTGCCGATTAAACCCAAAGAAATTATTCACTCCTTTTTCATCGGAACCGCTGCTGCACTTCTTGTTTTCACCCTTTTCTGGACGTTTATTTACACAATTCTTTTATTGGGTTATAACGAGTTTGCTATTACGAGTATTTGGTCATTTCTATTACACACGTTAGCTTTCGCGATGCTTGCGACGAACTGCGTGCACCTTTTACAAGTAAGCAATTTGAAATTTGAAGGGATTTTATTTGTTGTATTTCTTTTCGGGATGATTTATGGATTACCAAAGCTACAAGAAATGTACATTCATGATGGCTATTTTTTCTTAGCGATGCTTATTTTAACGGGTATTAACATGCGTGTTTGTCTGTCAATTTTTCAAAAACGTTTACAGGAGGTGTAATGAAATGAAGGCTCTCTTAATGCTGCAATTGAGAACAGGTAAAAAGGAAATGCTTTTTTTATTGATGGTAGTGGTTATAATTTTTGGTGCTTCCTCCTATTTTGACGGAATTCAATCATTCGAGCCCTTAAATATTCCGATATTTGCTGTTATTTTCTTATCTACTTTTCTAAGTCGATCATTCAACGAATTATTTAAGCAGCCTTTCCATCGGGTCCTACTTACGATGCCCATCCAAACGAAGCATTTTATCCAAAGCATTTATAGCTACACCCTTATCCAAATTCTTTTTATCACGCTATTGTTATTGCCATTTCAAAGCTACATTGGCTACCAAAACGATGAATTATACGATTATTTCGGGTCATTATTGACGATGTTAAGTGTTACTTTAATTGTGCTCGGCTCTTATTTAACTTTGCGATTTACACATTTAAAGAAGGAGCTTTCTGGCCAATTTTTTATGATACTCTTTGGTGTTTTCTTAATTTTTGGGATCCCACTTCTGTTTATTCAATTTATCGATCACCCACCAACACAGTGGCTTCGCTTAGTGCTACCGTTTATCATCGGTTGCCTCTTCTACTATTGGCAAATGAAGGCGGCCATAAGCAAGCATACTTCATTATTCATCGACGAAAACTAAAAAATCGCTCTGCAGATTTTCTCCTGCCGAGCGATTTTATTAATTTTCAGGTCCAATAATTGCGATTGCTGGCTCTGCTAATAATATTTGAGTAATTAAATCATTAATTGTGTCCATTGAAATAGCATCAATTGAAGCTAATACTTCATCAACCGAACGATGAGTTCCGTGAATTAATTCATTCACGCCGTTACGCGACATATGTTCCTCAGATCCTTCAAGCCCTAACACAAAGCTGCCTTTTAGCTGCTCCTTCGCGTTATGAAGTTCCTCGTCCGTCACGCCACCTGCCACTAAATCAAGTAAAGTTGCATCAATGGTATGCTGCATTTCACTTAAATTCGACTTGCTCGCACTTCCGTAAATCGTAAATGCACCCACATCGACATAGCTCGTTTGATAAGAGAAGATTGAATAGGCAAGACCACGTTCCTCACGTACTTCTTGGAAAAGGCGTGAGCTCATATTGCCCCCAATAATATTATTCAACGCCACAAAATTATACATCGCAGGGTTTTTCACGTTAATCGCTGGGAATGAAATCGCCACATGCGCCTGTTCCGTATCGCGCGTTTTCACAATTTCACCAGGTGAAAACTCAGGATATGTTAATTTCGCCTTTTCAGCAGTTGGAGCTGCCTCGTAGCTACCGAATAAGTCTTCAATCGTTGCAAGTAAGTCATCTGGTATATTACCCGCCACCGAAATCACGACATTTTCGGGACCATAATGTTTATCCATATAAGCACGGATTTTTTTCGGTGTAAACGTTGCTAAAGTTTCCTCTGTACCTAAAATCGGGCGTCCAAGTGCATCATTTGGATACATTACTGCCCATAATTTTTCATGTACATCATCATCTGGTGCATCTTCACTCATGTAGATTTCTTCAATTACGACTTGACGCTCTTTTTCAATTTCTTCAGCCGCGAAAGCTGAATTGAAAAACATATCGGCTAAAATATCTAACGCGATGCCTGCATGGTGATCTAATACTTTTGCATAATAGCAAGTATGCTCTTTTGACGTAAATGCATTTACTTCGCCGCCAATGCGGTCAAAGGCTTCTGCAATTTGCTTAGCCGTGCGTGTTTTTGTGCCTTTAAATAGCATATGCTCGATAAAGTGCGTAATTCCATTTTCTTCTGGCGTTTCATAACGCGATCCTGCATCCACCCAAATTCCTATCGATAATGAACGGACATGCGGTATTTGCTCAGAAACGATACGAACACCATTTTCACATGTTGTAACTTGTACCATTATAATTTTCCCCCGACGATTTAAAAAAAAGGCTGCACCGAAGTACAGCCTCTTGATTATTTAGATTTAGTTATTCGCTTCTGCGCGTTCTTTATCTTCTTTGACAACGATTTTACGAGAAATGTTTACGCGACCTTGTTTGTCGATTTCGATACATTTCACTAGTAATTGATCGCCAAGTTTTAACACGTCTTCTACTTCTTTCGTACGTTCTTCTTGAATTTCCGAAATGTGTAGTAAACCGTCTTTACCTGGGAAGATTTCACAGAAAGCACCGAATTTTTCAATACGTTTTACTGTAGACATATAGTACTCGCCTACTTTCGCTTCACGTACAATTCCTTCGATCATTTCTTTTGCTTTCGCAATCATTTCTTCATCAGCAGATGCGATGTAGATTGTACCATCTTGCTCTGTATCAATCTTAACGCCAGTAGTATCAATAATTTTATTGATAATTTTACCACCCGGTCCAATTACGTCGCGGATTTTATCTGGGTTAATTTTGATAACTTCAATCTTCGGAGCGTATTTAGATAATGAAGTACGTGGCGTGTTAATCGTTGTTAACATATGCTCTAAAATGTGCATACGTCCGATTTTCGCTTGCGTTAATGCTTCTTCTAAAATAGCGCGAGAAAGACCGTCGATTTTGATGTCCATTTGAAGTGCAGTAACACCCTTAGCTGTACCTGCTACTTTAAAGTCCATATCGCCTAGGTGATCTTCCATACCTTGGATATCAGATAATACTGTATAGTGCTCGCCTTTTTTAACAAGACCCATTGCAATACCTGCAACTGGTGCTTTTAAAGGTACACCTGCAGCCATCATTGCCATTGTAGACGCACAGATAGATGCTTGAGAAGTAGAACCATTTGATTCAAGTACTTCAGCTACACAACGAATTGCGTATGGGAAGTCTTGCTCTGAAGGTAATACAGCTACTAATGCACGCTCACCTAATGCACCGTGACCAATTTCACGACGACCTGGACCACGGATTGGGCCTGTTTCCCCAACCGAGAATTGAGGGAAGTTATAGTGGTGCATGAAGCGTTTAGAATCTTCAACACCTAATCCGTCGATAATTTGAACATCGCCAAGTGGCCCTAATGTACAAATTGATAATGCTTGTGTTTGTCCACGTGTGAATAGTGCTGAACCATGTGTACGTGGTAATAAATCTGTTTCAGAAGAAAGGGGACGGATTTCATCTTGTTTACGACCATCTGGACGGATTTTATCTTCCGTAATTAGACGACGAACTTCATCTTTAACCATTTTATCTAAAATTGATTTAACTTGTTTCAGTGTTGCATCGTCAGCTTCTTCAGCCTCATACGCCTCAACAATACGTTTTTTAACAGCCGTGATGTTTTCTTCACGTTCTTGCTTGTCTACTGTTTGGATCGCAGTGTTCATATCTGCTTCACATGCTGCTTTAATGCTAGCCGTGATTTCTGCATCAAGCTCATATAAAGTTACTTCAAGTTTCGCTTTACCAACTTCGGCAATGATTTTCTCTTGTAACTCGATTAATTTAACGATTTCAGTGTGACCGAACATAATTGCTTCAAGCATAATTTCTTCAGGAACTTCTAGCGCGCCTGCTTCTACCATGTTGATTGCATCTTTGTTACCAGCTACTGTTAAGTGAATTGTGCTCTCTGCTGCTTGTGCTACTGTTGGGTTTACCACGAATTCGCCGTTAATATATCCAACGTGTACACCTGCGATAGGACCATCAAATGGAATATCAGAAATAGATAGTGCTAAAGAAGAACCTAACATTGCCGCGATATCTGAAGGGCAATCTTGATCATTTGACATAACCATTGAAATAGCTTGAACTTCGTTACGGAAGCCATCTGGGAACATTGGACGAATTGGACGGTCGATTAAGCGAGAAGTTAAAACTGCATGCTCTGAAGGACGTCCTTCACGTTTAATAAATCCACCTGGAATTTTACCCGCTGCGTATTGACGCTCTTCGTAGTTAACTGTAAGAGGGAAGAAATCTAAAGGCTTTGGAAATTTCGACATTGTTGCTGTTGCTAATACTACTGTTTCACCATAGCGAATTAATGCTGCACCATTCGCTTGTTTTGCTAACTGTCCTACTTCAATTTCTAACGGACGGCCAGCCCATTCAAATGAATAGACTTTCTTTTCGTTCATATAATGAACCCCTTTCTTATTGACAACACTTTACTTATTCGTTTTATGTACCATAGTAAGTGTATCAAAAATGCGTATTCTATGCTAAATATTTTCATTAAAAATATAGGATTATGGATATAGTGTAATATTCATTAGAATAATCCATAAATATTTTGTTAAATAAGCATATCCCATACACTAAAAATAAGATTATGCACTTATTTTTGAAGAGAAGAAAGATTTAGTGACTTTCTTACCTTCAAAAAAATCTAATCATAAATAAAAAGCGGGAAATAAATCCCGCTTTTTACATAATAGAATTAGCGACGTAATCCTAAACGTGTGATTAATGTACGGTAACGAGCTACATCATTTTCACGTAGGTATTTTAATAGGTGACGACGACGTCCTACCATTTTAAGAAGACCACGTTGAGAGTGGAAATCTTTTTTGTGAGTTTGTAAGTGACCGTTTAAAGCATTGATCTCTGCAGTTAATACAGCGATTTGCACTTCTGGTGATCCAGTATCACTTTCGTGAGTACGGTACTCAGCGATTAGTTCATTTTTACGTAATTGTGTAATTGCCATGTTAAATGACCTCCTAGTATTTTATAATCCCCATTAGCACCGCAATCGTCGGAGAAACGGAAAGCCGAGCTATGGTTAGCACGAAATTTTCGTACTTATGAATCGTAACATAAATACCCTGTACAATCAACTATAAGGCAAGTTGGGCAAAGTATTTTACTGCTTGCTGCTTATCTACATCGATTTGCGTAATAAGTGCATCAATATTTTCGAATTTTTTCTCACTACGAATGCGTTTATACCAAGCAACGACCACTTCTTCACCGTAAATATTTTTATCGAAATCAAAAACATTCACTTCGATTGAAAGTTGCTTATTATTGGGGTCTTTAAACGTGGGCTTATAACCTACATTACATACACCGTTATACCATTCATTTTGCACACGGAACTTCACGGCATATACGCCTGTAGTTGGCACATAGCTCCCCTCTAGATGCTGCACATTGGCAGTTGGAAAGCCCATTGTACGCCCACGCTTATCGCCATGTACAACAATACCTGGCACTTCAAACGCACGGCCTAATAGTGCACGCACCTCTTCCATCTCACCGTCTTGCAACGCCTTACGAATGCGTGTTGAACTTACTTTATCGTCGTATTGTTCAAATTTTTCAACAACCGTCACGCTAAAGTCACTACCAGCTAATTGTTTCATCGTGTCCATATCCCCTTTGCCAAATGCCCCAAAAGAAAAATCAAAGCCCGCAGTTACATGCACGACATTTAAATCTTTAATAAAGTATTGCACAAAGTCTTCCGGTGATAGCTTTGCAAAATCAGACGTGAAGTTCACGACGAAAACTGTATCCACGCCTAACTCGTTTAATGTATCAATTTTTTGCTGTAATGGTGTAATATAAAATACTTTTTCATTTCGCCCCCCTAAAACAATCGAAGGGTGCGGATCAAATGTCATGACCGCATTTTTACAATTTAAGCGTGTAGCCTGTTCTTGTGCTGTTTGAATAACTTTCTGATGCCCTAAATGGACGCCATCAAAAAAGCCAACCGCTAATGAATACGGCCCACCACTTTGTATTAATTGATGTGGATACTTCAAATGAATAACTTCCATAATTGCCTCCTACTTATACAGTTGGGAACATTTTATCAAGCTTCATCATCCCTGGTTTTTCGGGATGCTCGATATAAATCGCAAATGCTGCCCCGTTTTTCATAAATACAATTTTATCATGCTCATTTAATAATGGATGAGTAGGTAATTGTTGTCCATTATTAATTTTCTTTTCAATCGATTCCTCAATTTCAAGCTGAGGATAATCTGACAACGCATATTCAACAGGTAATAAGAACGACAAGTCGCCCGTCTCCATTTTTTCTGCAACTTGCGCAAGCGTTAAACAATTATCTGCATTAAACGTACCAGACATCGTACGTACAAGCTCATGCATATGTGCAGGTAACCCTAATGCCTCACCAATTTGTACAGCAAGCGTACGAATATATGTCCCTTTACTGCATTTAATGCGAATTGAAAAACGAACCTCTTCACCTTCAAATATTTCATCGTCACTTAATAACTCAAGCGCATGAATCGTAATTTTACGTGTTGGACGCTCAACCGTTTGCCCTGCACGCGCATATTCATATAATTTCTTGCCATTTACTTTTACAGCCGAAAACATTGGCGGTGTTTGCTCAATCTCTCCAGTTAATGATTGGAGCGCTTCTAAAATCTGAGCACGCGTAAATGATTTAAAGTCGTTGTTCTGCTCAACTGTTTCGCCTTCAGCATCCTCAGTCGTTGTAGTTCTTCCGATGCTGACAACGGCTTCATACATTTTGCCTGTATCCGTTAAATATTCAGCAATACGCGTCGCCTGCCCGATGCAAATCGGTAGCACACCTTCTACACCTGGATCAAGCGTACCTGTATGCCCTACTTTTTTCGTTTTTAAAATTTTGCGCAGTTTAAAAACGCAGTCATGACTCGTCATGCCACGCTCTTTCCATAATGGTAAAATACCGTCCATACTTTTAACCCCTTTAAGTAACCTAATATCCACCCTATTATACATGAGAACAGACGCGGACAAAATAGAAAGCGCCAGGAAAAGCCGGAAATGGCACTTTTCGCTGACGCTATACTTATTTTATTTACGTAGCGGTAATTCAATCGATTGCTTACCACCGATAATGTTTGGATACGAATAAATAACAACTGTTAGTGGATTTTCCCCATTATCTACTGCAACGTAATTCGCCATTTTCATACCACTTTCTGTAGAACTATACGTCGTATTTAATAGATTATACTGGTCGCCGTTCGCATCTATGAAATGTGCAATAATTTCACGAAATGAATTCGCCTGAAAATCCTCATCAATGGTTAACAACTTATCTTCTAACGTAATATTCCACAATGTTAAATGCTCATGCTTTGAAATAGTTCCCGTCCGTAAGTCGATTTCAAAGGAATCCTTGCCCTTCGGTAACGCACGTACTTCATCAATCTCAACCGTTAAGCTTTTTGGCTCGCGAAAGTAATTACTTTGCATATAGATAGAAAACTCTGTATCACGTACAGAACCCGAAGTAACTATTCCATTCATGATTCGGCCCCATTCTTCCCCTTTTTCATCTACTAATTTCAGTGACCCAATTTCTAAGATTTGCATCGTATTTGATTCAGCTAATGCAAATGTCAGCTTCGAACGTAACGGCGATATTTCAATACTTTTTAATAGTAGCTGCTGCTTATCGAATTCAATCTTTTCGTTTAGTTCATATACTTTGTTTGGTAATACTTCATTTTTTAACGTAAATGGCATCGTCAATTCCGATTGCTGGCGATCCGAGAACTGCAAGACTACTTCAAAAGTTGCATTTTCATAAAAAATTTTATTTTGACTCGTCACTGTAATTGTATCCTGAATCGTATACGTCTCATCCTGGTCAAGCCAACCAGTAGCAATACTACCTTCAATCGTTTCTCCATTTTGTTTGACTTCATAATCTTTTACCGTCAATTCCGAAATATCATAAGGTGCATTTACTTCATAGGAAATTACCATCCCCATCTCATCTGCAATAACTCCAACAAGCGCAACTGTTAAATCATTCACTTTATAAATATCACCGATTTCCTCAAAATAGACATTGTCCAAAATGTCATCCATCCCTTTATCATAATCGACCATTTTCACAAGTGGTTCAAAGCCAGGGATTTTTGATACATAGGATGCAATCGTCGGTGAAAAAAAGCTACTTACAAGCAAGGACACAAATAAAACAGCAACAGATAAACTACTTGAAGCCACAATTTTTAATTGCTTTTTCCTTTTCTTATACTGACGTAACGAAGTCACACGATCCATGTGCAGCTGTTGCGTCGGTACTTCAACATCGATTAATTTTTTATCCATGCCAATCCTCCCGTTCCCCTGCGACTATTCTTAGCCGCTTCAAAATATGATGGATTTTCGATTTCACTGTTCCCTCAGGTATTTTTCGCAGCTGTGCAATTTCACTATTTTTTAATTGCTGAAAATATTTCATATACACGAGTTGTTGATCTGAAAGTGGCAATGAAGAAAGCATATGTAAAATCTCATACTTCGTCGTTTCCATCCGCACTACCATTTCATGTTTTTCAAGTAGCGTTACGCTCTTTTGTTTCCGAAGCATATTGATACAACTATTAATCAATACACGCATTAACCATGTGCGCACAAATTGTGGATTCTTCACCGTATGTATTTTCTTTAATGTCTTCACAAATAACTCTTGCATCACATCAAGTGCATCTTGCTCATTTTTCAAATAAGCAAACGCTGTCCGGTACAAAATCGCCTCTTCCTGCTCAATCAATAATAAAATCGCCTGCTGATCCCCAGCAATCGCCCGCACCGCTAACTCATCTTCCACAAAACCACCCCCTAGATATCCATTAGACAATCCAACTTCGCAAAACGTTCAACTAAATCTAAAATTATTTAACACACTACCACTAAGTCGATTGTAGCAAGAATTAGCTGTTAATTATATGAGACACGACGAGCGCGCTCTTAGCTACTTAGGCATGAGAAGTATTGAAATCTGCCTTTCACAAGAAAAAGGATACTAGATTTTTACTTTTATTTAGTAAATATTTTCACTTTGACTAATTAGATTCTAATTTTGACTAATAAATTTCTGGAACCTTAGAAACCTCTCCTCATAGCTCGGTTGCCCAATCTTTTCCTTCGAAAAACGCTGGTAACGATCTACAAATGTAGGCTTGCAAAAATCGCTTTCCACAAACCTAGTTATTTTGTGCTTTTTCTGCACAAAATTTAAAGAGCTAAAAAAGAAAAGCGATTACGTGAACAAAATC
>JAZLIT010000152.1:0-1808 GCA_045617525.1 Solibacillus sp.
TAGCACTTATCATTGATAAATCACGTAATGATAAGGACTTCAAATTAAACGTCTATTTAATGACGGGAGCTTTTACGATTATGGTATCTTGCATAACAATTGCTCTGTTAACAGTTTTAGATGGCGTTTAATAATCGTTTAACATTTAATGTTCCCAAACGTCGCTTTGGGAACCATATACTTACAATTTATGTCTATATTGAAAAATGAAAGTATGATGGAGGTATTATTATGTGGGTAATATTAGGTCTTATTGCGATAGTTATAACTTTTATAAATCTTTATATGTATGCAACAGGTAAAGATTACAAACTTGCGATGGCAATGGGATTATCATTTACAGCATTAACACTCTGTGCAGAACATAGTCTTGTATCGAATTGGATAAAAAGTGAAGATTGGTCAGCTTTAAGGGAAGTACCTGCTATGAATAAGGCGTTTTGGTTTCTGACAATTGTCTCTATCTTACTAAATATAGCACCTATATTTTTAGAGCGAAAACGTAAAAAGGATTTATAAAGTATTCAAAATAAACCTAAACAATGTTCCCAAATCAAAGTTAGGGAACCAACAACCCCCATTCAATTGAATAGGGGTTGTTTTGGGCTGCTTATGATTAGTAGGTTGCCAAAACACGCTTTGGGAAGCTTAACGTTATAAATTTAGGGTATAAAGAGTATTTTACAAATTGATATTAAGAGATTTTAATAAATTATCTACAATTTCTGCACTACCGTCTTGGAACATAAATACAGAGAAAGCAATCATACAAATTCCTAATAACAACATAGTCAATTTTTTTAACGTATTTATTGAACGTTTTATAAGTGCCGTAACAATTAAAAAGATGCCTATAAATAATATTAGAAAATACCAGAATCCCATAAAGTTGACCTCATTTCATTTATTTAATTCAGTATTAATAACGAATTAAGCACTCGATAAGTTTCAGAAATATTTGATAACTAATTAAAATACGACATAAATGTAAATAACGTTCCCAAATAAAAGTTCGGGAAGACATCCAAAAGCCAGAAATGTTGTTAAATCAACGTTTCTGGCTTTTCGATTGGAACATTATTTATACGCGATTTTATGCAAAATCAATAAAATCCAATCATAGCAACGGTTTGGGAGCATTTTGAGTAATGCTGCACAGTCATGGTTAGTGAATAAAATTGTGCATAAAAACCTAGTTCTTATCATTGTAAACCTCCATAAATATCACTTAAATTCCTTTATATGGATACAGTATGAAATTTATCGTTCTGAAATCTCATATTTTAAGGGTGTATCGTTGTATAAGGGATATACCTTATACTATCCGGTAAAATAGACGTATCCAATAAAGGATGTCTTAATGGAAATGATGAAAAAACCAGGCCTATTGAAGACCCAAAATTGTTATTTGAGAATATATTATGATCCTAAATATCGAAAAAGGACCTCGTCGTATGTGACGGGGTCCTCTTATTTCGGTAATTTAAACCGAAAACCATGCTCTTGTCGTTCATTTTTATGCTTTCGCAAGGGCACTACTTTCATAGTCCCACAATATAATTATATTATATGCTGTTAGCGTATATTAAATCAATCGTAAGCTTAATTTATCTAGTAGATTTAATACGTTACCTGTTATCTTACTAAAAACGAAAGATGGCGAACACATTGAGATTAACGTCGCAGTTTTAGTGCTGAGTCACTCATGTATGCGATTCTTTTATATGAGTATTTCGAAATCACAAGCGGTTTTATTTACGTTCCTTACGGAAACGTTTGAGAAAATGGGTGGCGTACCTGAAGAGTTG
>JAZLIT010000153.1:0-18743 GCA_045617525.1 Solibacillus sp.
GCTTCGAAGTAAGTGTTAGTGAAGCCGTTAATTTCTGCGTTACGCTTCGCATCTTCAATTGCTTGAGGTACGATTTCTACGCCCATTACATGACCAGCTTGCTGTGCTAGGAATAATGAGATTGAACCGATACCGCAATAGGCATCGATTACGCGCTCGTTGCCTGTTAGCTGGGCATAATCTAGTGCTTGCTTATAAAGTACTTCTGTTTGCACAGGGTTAACTTGATAGAATGAACGTGCTGAAATTTCGAAGCGAACATTGCCGATTGTATCTTCAATGGCATCCTTGCCCCAAAGCGTCAATGTTTCATCGCCGAAGATTACGTTTGTTTTGTCGCTATTAATATTTTGCACGATTGACACTACGTTTGGCACAAGCTCTTTAATTTTTTCGACAACGCCTTCTACATTGCGTAGTGCGCGTGATTTTGTGATTAACACGACCATTACTTCATCTGTCGTACGGCCTTTACGTACAACCACGTGACGCAATTGACCTTGATGGCTCTTCTCATCGTACGGGCGAATGCCAAGTGCCGTTAATTCATGCTTTAAGTCAGACATAATTACGTCTGCCTCACTTGTTTGAATTAAGCAGCGCTCCATTGACACGATGTCATGTGATTTTTGCTTGAAGAAGCCAGCAATTACTTGACCCTGTTCATTTTGCGCAAATGGGATCTGTGCTTTATTACGGTAATTCCAAGGGTTGTCCATTCCTTTAACAGGTAAAACTGGTGCATCAATTTTTCCAATACGACGCATAACGTTTTCGACCATTTTCTGCTTCCACTTTAATTGGCCCTCGTATGTCATATGCTGAATTTGGCAGCCACCGCATTGGCTAAAATATTCGCAAGTTGCTTCTATACGATCAGGTGAAGGTTTAATGATTTCTACAATTTTTGCAAAACCATAGTTTTTTAATGTTTTTAAAACATGTACTTCAGCTGTTTCGTCTGGTAATGCGCCTTGAATAAATAGTGGATAACCATCAATTTTCGCTACGCCATTTCCATCATGAGTTAAATCTTCTATATAAACCGTAATTCGGTCGTTTTTAGTTACAGGTACTGTCATGTTACGTCCTCCATTTCAATTCTTCTATTGTAGCATGTTAGCGCTAAAATTCATCCTTTAACACACAATATTTCACGATAATATCAATACCCAATAATATTACATCCATTGTTCGTTTACCCAAATAAGTATATAATTAACTATAGAGAAATAAAGTAAGGTGAGGTTTTGAAAATGTCAATTAGAAAAAAATTAAATATCGGGTTCCTACTTATTGGAATGATTCTTATATTAGCGCTCGGTTATACATCTCTTCAACTATTCTTCATTGGAGGCAATGTAGAAAAGGCATTTGACGTTCACGTTGCAGATTTGCAAAACGTAAACGATATTCAAAAGGAACTAAATTCACAAGGATTGTATGCCAGAGCCTATATTTTAGACCCTTCTGAATCAAATCTTACTAAGCTCAATGCAAGTTCAGATGCACTTGGGACTTATATAGACCTGCTACCCGATGACGCACCAAAGGAAATTCAAGGTGTAATTGCTTCTTTGAAAGATAATTTTAAAACACTAAATGTCTATGCTACTGAAATTCCAGCGTTTATTAGCACGCAGGAATCCCATCGCGCAATGACATTAGTAAGTAGCGACTTTCAGAATGTCGGCACTTTTATTAGTGAACTTGCTGATAATATTATAGAGTATGAAAATGATAGATTAGAAAAGGAAATGAAGAGTACGAATACCTTAATTTCAACCTCGTTCATTCTTGCTTTAGGTTGGATATTCGTCACAATCGTAATTATCTTAATATTCCTAATATACATTAAACGAGGTGTTACCGTACCACTGCAAATGATAGTGAAGCAAATGAATATTATGGCAGACGGTAATCTGACGCAAGACGATTTAGAGGTCCGTTCAAAAGACGAGATTGGCCAGTTAGCATGTGCTTTTAATAAAATGAAGTCTAATTTTCAGCTCGTTCTTCAAAATATACAAATGAATACGGATGAACTAACGGCCTCTTCTGCCAATTTATCGTTAAGCACAACCCAAATTGCCAATGCAGGAGAAACCGTATCAGGTCGCATACAAGAAACGGCCTTAATGTCCAAAAATATTAATGATGCTGCTAAAGAGAGTTCCGCGGGCATGGAAGAAACGGCAAAAGGATTGCAAATAATTGCAGAAGAAACGCAAGCACTACATCAAAATGCTATGCAAATGAATGATACTGCTAAAGATGGCTTAGTGGCGATTCAAACTGCGCAAACTCAAATGGATGTGATTGAACGCTCTACTCTTTTAGTGGTTAATTTATCAGATAAGCTAAGTAGCCAATCTAGTGAAATTGGCCAAATTACGAGTGTCATCACGGGTATTGCGGAGCAAACAAACCTACTTGCTTTAAACGCCGCAATTGAAGCAGCAAGGGCTGGTGATTATGGGAAGGGCTTTGCTGTTGTTGCCGATGAAGTTCGAAAATTGGCGGAACAATCAAGACATTCTGCATCTGAAATTGTTAAATTGACTGAAGATATTCAATTAGATTCAAAAAATGTTGAATTTGCTTCTAAAAATGGACTTGCCTCGGTCAAAGATGGCGTATCGATTATTAAAAATGCAGGTGACGCATTCATATTAATTAACGAGAGCATTGAAACCGTCTCTTCAGGAATCGAACATATCTCTGCAACGTCCCAGCAAATTTCTGCGAGTGCAGAGGAAGTATCTGCCTCTGTTCATGAAATTGCAAACAACACGGAAAAAACGACTATTCACATTGAAGATATTGCGAATGCGACAGTTGAACTTGCTGATTCATTGCAAGCAATCCAGCATGTTTCTACTTCTTTAAACAGTAACTCGAAACAATTAGAAGATTTATCAAAACAATTTACCGTCTAAATAAAAAAAGGCCGTGTATAAGTTCATCACTTATAGCACAGGCCTTTTTCATTTTATTTATACGCGATCGATATCTCGAATTTCATCAATCGGCACAAATATTTCGATATGCTGTTTTAAATTGCGGAATGTAACAGGTGCATCGCCACCATATTCTCCATCTAAATTTAAATGAACTTCTTCATTAGAAGATACTTGCACATATTTCGCTTTACGATAAATCACGTTCGGGCTATCTAAATGCTCCCCACGAAGTGCTAATGCCACTAATTTCACAAACTCAGCAATTGAACACTCCTTCAAAATTAACACAGTAAACAGCCCGTCATTAATTGACGCATCAGGTGCAAGCTTTTCGAACCCACCAACTGAGTTTGTCAATGCGCATAAAAATAACATCGCTTTTTCATCAAATATTTCATCATCAATTTGAATTTTCATATGTGCCGATTTAATTGAAGGAACCATTTCAATAGCCTTCATATAATAAGCCATTTGCCCAAGCATCGTTTTCATCTTACTCGGTACTTCATATGTTAATTCTGTAATACGTCCACCAGCTGCGATATTAATGAAGTATTTTTCATCATCCACTAAACCGACATCCACTGGAATCGTGTCACCTTTTATAATAATTTTGAGTGCGTCCTCAATATTACGTGGAATATGTACCGCACGCGCGAAGTCGTTTGTGGTACCCATCGGAATAAGGCCTAGCTTTGGACGCTTTTCTTTATCACATTGGCTAATACCAGTAACAACTTCATTTAATGTCCCATCTCCACCAACTGCAATAACGACATCAAATGCGCGATTTACTGCATCAATCGCAGCCTTCGTTGCATCACCCGAACATGTTGTTGCGTGGCATGAAGTTTCATATCCTGCTATTTCCAGTTTTTCTAATACATCTGGCAAATGCTTTTTAAATGCTTCTCTACCTGAAGTTGGATTATATATTATTCGTGCTCGTTTCATCTTCATCATCCCGATTAATAGATTTATTATACAAACGATTTCGACTTACAAAAAGTTCCTACTGATTTTGAGCAGGAACTACTAGGAAATTAGATTAAGTCTGTAATTGTTTCTTTAAAATTATTATATACGTATGTCCATAAAGTTGCATCTTCTGCGTATTTTTGGCGCATATTTTCATACATATCTGCTTGAGCTTGTTCAAATGATGCGTCTTCTTTATCCGGTAATGTAGCTCGTAAATTCATCACAAGTTCCTGTAGCTCGGGTGCACGTGGTCCCCATTTCCCCACAACTTCACCCGCTTCATTTAAGATTAAATATACAGGAATTGCGCGTCCGCCATTCGTTAGGTGACGGTCGATTAAATCAGTATCTGCATCACGAAGTACTGTACGGATTTCTACTCCAGCTGCTTCAGCTATTTTACGAATAATTGGGTTGTTCAGCATTGCATCGCCACACCAATCTTCAGTAATTGCTAAAATATGTAGATTCGCAGTCTTTAATTTTTCCACGAATCCATCAGCAGGTACTTCAAATCCTTCGTAAATCGCTTGACTAAGCTCTTTTAATTGAGACATGTTTTCCATGTAAGCTGCCATTAATTGGCCATCCTCAAAATACTGTTGTTCTGTTTTCACCTTGAAAAACTCCCCCTTTATTATTAATAACCTAAATTCAATTTTACACGTTCTTACATTTTTAGCAATAATTAATAAAAGGCTAGCAAGAAAATCATCTACTGATCTTCCGCTAGCCTTCAAGGGAATTATCGTTTTGCGATTTCTTCCATTAAAATTTTATTTGTAAGTTGTGGATTTGCTTGTCCTTTTGAAGCTTTCATAATTTGCCCAAGCATTGCTTTAATTGCACGATCTTTACCTGCTTTAAAATCTGCAACTGATTGAGGGTCATTATCTAATGCTTCTGTCACGAACCCAAGAATTACTGCTGGATCAGAAATTTGCACTAAGCCTTTTTCTTTTACAATTTTCGCAGCTTCTCCACCATTTACTACTAATTCCGTGAATACTTTTTTCGCGATTTTAGAAGAAATTGTGCCGTCTTCGATAAGCTTGATCATACCTGCTAAGTTTTCAGCTGTTAATGCCGTTGCCTTAAGGTCTTTTTGCTCTGCATTTAAATAAGCGGAAATATCGCCCATTAACCAGTTTGCTGCTAACTTCGCATCGCTACCCGCTGCAACTGTTGCATCAAAGAAATCAGAAAGATCTTTATTGCTTACAAGTACGTTAGCGTCATATGAAGTTAGGCCTAAAGCTGTTTCATAACGTGCAATACGTGCATCTGGAAGCTCAGGAATTGACTCACGTACACGCTCTAACCACTCATTAGAGATTGAAAGGCGCACTAAGTCTGGCTCTGGGAAGTAACGGTAATCATCCGTACCTTCTTTAACACGCATTAATAGTGTTTTACCAGTCTTCTCATCGAAACGACGCGTTTCTTGCTCGATTTCTCCACCGCTTGAAAGAACTTGTGCTTGGCGAATTTCTTCATGCTCAAGACCTTTACGTACGAAGTTGAATGAGTTTAAGTTTTTAAGCTCAGCTTTTGTGCCGAATTCTTCACGACCATATGGACGTAATGAAATGTTGGCATCACAACGTAATGAACCCTCTTCCATACGTACATCAGATACGCCTGAATATTGGATGATTGACTTCACTTTTTCAAGGTAAGCATATGCTTCATCAGGAGTGCGGATATCTGGCTCAGATACGATCTCAACAAGAGGTGTACCTTGACGGTTGAAGTCTACTAAAGAGTAGCCATCAGCGTGCGTTAATTTACCAGCATCTTCTTCCATGTGAAGGCGTGTAATACCGATTTTCTTCTTGTAGCCCGGTTTACCGTCTTTTTCTGCGATTTCGATTTCAACCCAGCCATTTTTGCCGATTGGCTTATCAAATTGAGAAATTTGGTACGCTTTCGGGTTATCCGGATAGAAGTAGTTTTTACGGTCGAACTTTGTTTCCTGTTCGATTTCCATGTTTAACGCTAGTGAAGCACGGATTGCGTAATCTACTACGTTTTTATTTAGTACAGGTAAAACACCTGGGTATCCAAGGTCAATTACCGATGTATTTGTGTTTGGCGCTGCTCCAAAGTGGTTTGGAGATGCAGAGAAAATTTTAGATTCAGTTTTTAATTCAACGTGAATTTCTAAACCAATAACCGTTTCAAAGTTCATAATTATTTACCCTCCCAGATCGCTGGAGTGTGCTTATGGAATTCTGTTGCTTGCTCATAAGCATATGCAGTACGATAAATTGTTTCTTCATCAAAGTGTTTACCGATAATTTGTAGGCCAAGTGGTAATTGATTTTCATATCCACATGGAATCGAAATTGCTGGTACACCCGCTAAGTTGATTGGAATTGTTAAAATATCATTTGCATACATTGTTAATGGATCATTAATATTAGCACCGATTGCAAATGCTGCTGTTGGAGCAGTTGGCCCTATGATTACATCATAGTTTTCAAATACTTTATCATAATCTGCTTTAATTAATGTACGTGCTTGTTGTGCTTTTTTATAGTAAGCATCATACGTACCAGCAGATAATGAGTAAGTTCCAAGCATGATACGACGTTTAACTTCGTCGCCGAAGCCTTCTGCACGTGATTGCTTGTAAAGCTCCATTAGGTTTTTCGTGTTTTCTGCACGGTAACCGTAACGGATGCCGTCGAAACGTGAAAGATTTGAAGAAGCTTCTGAAGATGAAAGAATGTAATAAGCTGCTAAAGCGTATTTAGAGTGAGGAAGTGATACTTCTTCAACTGTAGCGCCTAATTTCTTTAATACTTCAAGTGCGTCTAAAACAGATTGTTTCGCTGCTTCGCCAACACCTTCACCTAAGAATTCTTTAGGTACCGCGATACGTAGGCCTTTAATGTCGCCATTAAGAGCTGCTGCGTAGTTTGGCACTGCAACGTCAGCTGAAGTTGAGTCGTTTGCATCAACACCTGAAATTGCTTCTAAAAGTAATGCATTGTCCGTTACGTTACGTGTGATTGGCCCGATTTGATCTAAAGAAGATGCGAATGCAACTAGACCGAAACGAGATACACGTCCGTAAGTTGGCTTCATCCCTACAACGCCGCAATATGCTGCTGGTTGACGGATTGAACCACCTGTATCAGAACCGAGTGAAAATGGTACTTCTCCTGCTGCTACTGCTGCTGCTGATGCACCTGAAGATCCACCTGGTACGTGGTTTAAGTTCCATGGGTTTTTTGTTGTTTTATATGCCGAGTTTTCATTTGAAGAACCCATTGCGAATTCATCCATGTTTAGCTTACCGATTGTTACCATACCTGCTTTGCGTAATTTATGTACAACTGTTGCGTCATAAATTGGCATGAAACCTTCAAGGATTTTAGAAGCACAAGTTGTTTCTAAACCTTCAGTAACGATATTGTCTTTAACTCCGATAGGAAGACCGAATAATGGTCCGCGCTCCTCGAAAGGTACTTGATCTAATTCAGCAGCTTTTGCTGTTGCTTGCTCTTTATTTAAAGCTAAAAAGGCTTGTACATCGCCTTCTAATGCTTCAACGCGTGCATATGCTTCTTGTGTTAAGTCAGCAATTGTTAGTTCGCCAGCTTTAATGCTCGCTTGTAATTGTGCTGATGAGCGTTCGAATAACGTCATTTTTATGTCCTCCTTCTTCTATTCTAAAATTGATGGCACTTTCACTTGGCCACCTTCATGTTCTTTTACGTTAAGTAGCATTTTTTCAAGTGGTAAACCTTCTTTTGCTACATCTTCGCGCATTACGTTTACAAGTGGTAGAACGTGTGTTGTTGGTTCAACATTTGTCGTATCTAATTCATTCAGCTGCTCGGCGAAATCTGTAATTTTTCCAAGTTGCTCAGCGAATTTTTCCGCTTCTTCTTCTGTAATTGCAAGACGTGCTAAATGCGCAACGTGTTTAACTTCTTCTTTTGATAATTTTGCCATTTCCTACACCTCCAGATTCAATAACCATGCCAATAATGATAACATTTTTCCTTATAAAAATCTCAAATTTGCTGAAATATTCGCCAGTGCTTCCACTCTTTTTGTTAACTTCATACAAAAACTGGGAAAGTGCAACCGAGTATTCAAACTTAGTTACACTTTTCCCATTTAATTGAAAAATATTCTACTCATAAATATGCACAAATGGTTCTTCAATATTTGCCTCTTTTTTAATTAATGCTTCAGGTCCGTTCAATGATGTAATACTTACGTTAATCGCTAAATCCTTCGGTAGTTGCTTCAACATAACACCCGTTAAATATTGCGTGAATCCAATAATTTCAGCTGTCCCGTAAAATTGAATCGGAATTTCAATTTCTAATGATTGAATACGTTCATTTTGATAAAATGCTGTGCCAATTACACTTGTGAAATTTGAAAAGTATAAATCAATATCTTGTTTAAAGTTTTGGAATTTATCATTCAAATCACGATAAATAGCGTCCGGTGAAGACATAGGGAATGTTACATAGGCTTCATCAATTGCTTCCCAATCATTTAGGGTTACTTTCCCTGCATCAGAGACTGCAGACATGATATATGTTCCTGGTACAATTGAGTTTCGCGCCTCTTGTTTGAATAGGCCAATCACAATCGGAATATCAGCTAACTCAGTTCTCATTCTTAAACGTTGAATAATTTCCTGCGCTATTTTTTTGCCTTCATCAATTAACTCTTTATCATCAATTGGACGCTCGTAATATTCTCCGTATCGCTCACGTTGATAATAATAGGTAGAGTTGAGGGCCAGCCCAATCGACATACCGCCAAGTGCAATTTTATTATCTCCAGTTTTGATTAAGTAATTTTGCTCGACAAGATGGGCTAAGTAAACTGGCGCAACATCCGCTTTAATAATCGGATCCATTTCTACACCCGTTTCTTCATCTACACTCGAGGGATTTAAGCCTTGATTTTCTGGCTCTTCCTCCGTAGTTTGATTTGGACGAGCAAGCCAATTCGTTACGGTCGACTTCGATAAATACTGCCCCTCCTGGAAGTAGTATTTTTCAGTATCGAATTCATTTTGTGAAATACGCATTAATCCGTTTTCTACTTCCTTCAAGTCATACTTCGAATAAATATTTGATACGACTAATCCACGTGTCGGACTTTCCTTATATGGAATTAAGGTTTTATAATAGTTTTCGCTTAATTGCATATTCGGGATATGCGTTGTCTCAATTTCTTCCTCATTTGATTGTTGTGCTAGCTCCGCATCATCTGAAAATGACGGTGCACAACCCGATAGTAATAAGACCCCCGCGAAAAGACTTGAGATCCATTTAAATCTTTTCATAGTTTTGAAGCCCCTTTACTAATTTAATTCGTCGATTAAACGATTTTCATCCCAAATTTCTAGACCTAGGCTTTCGGCTTTTGCGAGTTTTGAACCTGCATCCTCACCTGCAATGACAAGATCCGTCTTCTTACTTACACTGCCTGCCACAGTTCCACCTAATGCCTCAATTTTTGATTTCGCTTCTGTACGTGTTAATTGCTCAAGTTTCCCTGTTAAAACAACTGTTTTCCCTGCAAATGCATTGGCCCCAGCCTCAACCTGAACTTTTTTACCTTTAAACGTTGTGTTGATGCCTAATTCCTTCAAACGTGAGATTAATAATTGAATTTTTTCATTTTCAAAATACGCAACGACTGACTCCGCCATTTTTCCACCGATTTCATGGATTTGCGTTAATTCATCCATCGTGGCGATCATTAATGCATCGATTGTTTCATACTCTTTTGCTAAAATTTTCGCAGCCTTTTCACCGACATGGCGAATACCTAAGCCAAATAGCAGACGTTCTAATGAATTATCCTTAGACTTTTCAAGTGCATCCACTAAATTTTGGGCTGATTTTTGCCCCATGCGCTCTAATTCAACAAGCATTTCTACACGTAATAAATAAAGATCGGCTACATCATGAATATACCCTTCACGTAGTAACTGCTCAACTACTTTTTCACCTAGCCCATCAATATTCATCGCATTACGAGACACAAAATGCTTAACACCCTCTGCAATTTGCGCAGGACATAAAGGATTTACACAACGAAGTGCAACATCGCCTTCTAGACGCACAAGCTCACTATCACATGCTGGGCAATGTGTTGGCATTGCATACGGCATGGCTGAATCAGGACGTTGCTCTAAAACAACACCGACAACTTGTGGAATAATATCGCCGGCTTTGCGCACAATTACCGTGTCGCCAAGACGAATATCTTTTTCACGAATTAAATCTTCATTGTGTAAAGAAGCGCGGCCAACTGTCGTCCCAGCCACTAAAACAGGGGCTAATATTGCTGTTGGCGTAATTACACCCGTACGGCCAATCGTTAACTCAATATCAAGTAACGTCGTGACAACTTCCTCCGCAGGGAATTTATAAGCAATCGCCCAACGTGGACTTTTTGCTGTAAAGCCTAGCTCGTCTTGATGTGCATATCGATTTACTTTTATTACGATACCATCAATTTCATAGGGTAAATTCGGACGTGCTTCTGTCCATTTAGTAATAAACGTTAAAACTTCCTCAATTGTTGCACAAGCTTCGCGCTCTTTATTTGATGGGAAACCTAACTCAGCTAAATAATCTAACATTTCTGCATGACCATCGATGCCGTAGCTTTCTCCATCGCCCGCAATTGAATAAATAAAAGTCGATAAATTACGACTTGCCGCGATTTTGGGATCTAACTGGCGTAATGAACCTGCCGCTGCATTTCGCGGGTTTGCAAATAGCTCTTCCCCGTTTTCTGCACGCTTTTCATTTAAACCTTCAAATGATTTTTTCGGCATATACGCTTCACCACGTACTTCAATTGATACTGGCAATTTTAAACGTAGCGGAATGGCACGAATTGTTTTTAAATTCATGGTAATATCCTCGCCCGTCGTACCATCACCACGCGTAGCTCCTTGCACAAACACGCCATCCTCATAGCGTAATGAAATCGCTAATCCATCAATTTTCAGCTCGCAGACATATGAAAAATCATCGCCGATTGCCTGGCGTATTTTCCGGTCAAAATCACGTAAATCAGCTTCATCAAATGCATTTGAAAGGCTTAGCATTTGCGTTGAGTGTGTTACTTTCGTGAAGCCTGCAAGAACCTCTCCGCCAACTCGTTGCGTAGGTGACGTTGGGTAGATTAAGCTTGGATCTTGCTCCTCTAAAGCAATTAGTTCATGTAGCAGTTGATCATACACTGCGTCACTTACAGCAGGTTTATCTAAAACATAATAAGCATGTCCATATGTCGTCAGTAGCTCATTTAGCTCGGCTACACGTTTTTCAATTTCAGTCATTGATTGTATTCCTCCACGTCATTTATGCCTTTTCTATTGGCGCAAATTTTGCAAGTAAACGCTTGATGCCTTCATTTGGGAAAGCAATATCAAGCTCTAGCCCATCCTCTTCACCACGTACACTTACGACAACACCAAGGCCCCATTTTTTATGAGATGCCTTATCGCCAACCTTCCATCCAAGCTCATTACCACCAGTAGCTTGTAAACGTGATGTTTGCGAAGCTGGTTTTTGAACCTCACCAAACGTTCGACTACGAGGTGCGCGGTCATTTCGTGCTGCACCAAATGGCAGTGATTGACGGTCCTCAAATGATGAACTCCCCCCGCCGCGTGAAACTTGCTGCAGAATGTCATCAGAAATTTCCTTTAAGAAACGAGACGGTGCATTATAACTTGAACGTCCAAAAATTGTACGTGTGCTTGCACAACTTAAGTATAAACGTTGTTCTGCACGCGTAATTCCCACGTATGCTAGGCGACGCTCTTCTTCCATCTCTTCCTCACTTTCAAGCGAGCGAGAATGTGGGAAAATGTTTTCCTCAACCCCACCAATAAATACGACGGGGAATTCTAAGCCTTTTGCCGAGTGCATCGTCATTAAAATGATAGTACCCTTCGCCTTTTCTTCCTCATCCATTGAATCAATATCTGCAATTAACGCTAAATCTGTTAAGAATGCCACTAAGGATTGATCCTCACTACGCTTTTCAAATGCTTTTGTGACCGATAAGAACTCTTCGATATTTTCAAGACGACTTTCCGCCTCAATCGTTTTTTCATTTTGCAGCATTTCACGGTACCCTGACTTTTCAATGACTTGCTCTACAATTTGCGTCACCGATAATGACTCCTGCTCAGCCGAAATCGAACGAATCATTTGGTAAAATTGCTCTGCTGCACTCATTGCCTTACCTGTAAGCCCCATAAATACTAGCTCACTCATTGCATCTAATACTGAACGATCTTGCGCAATTGCGTACATCACCATTTTTTCAAACGACGTCGCACCAATGCCACGCTTTGGCTCATTAATAATACGCGCTAAAGATAAATCGTCGGCATTATTTGCGATTAGGCGTAAGTATGCCAAAATATCTTTAATTTCTTTGCGGTCGTAGAACTTAGTGCCGCCAACGATTTGATAATTTAAGCCTGATTTCACAAGTGTCTCTTCAATCACACGTGATTGTGCGTTTGTGCGATAGAGAACCGCGAAATCTGCAAGGGAGCGTTCTTCATCACGCATTAGCTGCTGAATTGTTTTAACTACGTATTGTGCTTCATCAAATTCATTTGAGGCTTTATAAAGCGTAATTTTTTCGCCGTCTGCATTTTCCGTGTGTAGCCTTTTTGGATAGCGACTTTTATTATTTATAATAACTTCATTTGCTGCTTGTAAAATCGTTTTTGTGGAACGATAATTTTGCTCGAGTAAAATAACTTTCGCTTCTTTATAATCCTTTTCAAATGAAAGGATGTTGCTAATGTCGGCCCCGCGCCAACGATAAATTGACTGATCAGAATCCCCTACAACACATAGATTACGGAACTTTTTCGCCAATAATTTCACAAGTAAATATTGCGATTTATTCGTATCCTGATACTCATCCACGTGAATATATTGGAATTTATTTTGATAATACTCCAACACATCTGGATGCTGCTGGAATAGTGCAATTGTTTTCATAATCAGATCATCAAAATCTAGTGACTCATTCGTACGTAAGCGCTTCTGATAACCCTCGTATATATCTGCCGCAATTTTTTCAAATGGATTATGCGGATTCATACTCGCTTTAAACTCATCTACTGTTAAACATTCATTTTTCGCTGAGCTAATCGTACTTAAAATAGCACGTGGTTCATAGCGCTTCGGATCAATATTCAATGTTTTCATGACATTTTTCACGACTGATAATTGATCTGAGCTATCAAGAATTGAGAAGCTTTTTGAGTAACCTAAACGGTCGATATTGCGACGTAAAATACGCACGCACATTGAGTGGAAGGTTGAAACCCACATACTATTTGTCGTACCCTCACCTAAGATGCCATCAATACGATCACGCATTTCACGTGCTGCTTTATTCGTAAATGTAATTGCTAAAATCTTCGATGGATACACTTGCTTCTCCACCATTAAATACGCAATTCGATGAGTTAATACACGCGTCTTACCTGATCCAGCACCCGCCATAATTAATAGCGGACCTTCTGTTGTTCTTACAGCCTCAGCCTGCTCTGGATTCATCCCTGCTGTTAATCCTTTTGTAATATGCTCCATCTTTGCACCACCTCATCCGAACGTTTGTTCTTATTATAATTGAAATCGATTAATTTTTCATTGCTTTTACTGTATTTAATGCGGCCAATATATCATCATAAATAATATTCCCTACAACAATAGTATCTGCAACAGCTGCCATTTCCTCTGCCTGTTGTTGGGTTGTAATACCACCACCATAAAATAACTTCGTGTTTTGAAGGACGTTTTTAGCCGCTTTCACTAATTCTACATCGCCGTATGCACCACTATATTCTACATAAAAAATCGGTAACTTAAAGAAATGCTCTGCTAAACGTGCATGCGCAATAACGTCTTCTTCGTCTAATTCTGTATTTGCATTCGTGGCGTGGGCCACTTTACAATCCGGATTTAAAATACAATACCCCTCTGGTACGATTTCCTCCCAGCGCATAATATCACCGTATTCTTTAATCGCGTCAAGCTGCGCACCCTTTACCCATTTTGCATCCTTACTATTTAAAACACTCGGAATGAAATAATAGTCATAGCCCGGTGTAAGTGCTTGTACATCTGATACTTCAAGTGCAACTGGAACTGTATACCTGCGAACACGCACTAATAAATCTAATACATTATCAAGTGTGACATTATCTGTGCCACCCACTAAGATTGCATCTGTGCCTGATTCACATATTAACTCAAGATTCTCATCTGAAATTTCCTTCGCAGGATCTAGTTTAAAAACGTGCTTCCATTCTAAAAATTCCATCAAAACCACCCTTTAAATTCATTGTCTCTCTCTTATAGCCGTTTAAATTAGTCTCGTTTATAAGTATATCGCTTTCTGCATCAAAATAAAAAGACTGAGCTATATTTCACTCAGTCTAAATAGATGAACTTGGGTTATTTTTTGGGTGCTTGGAATGACTTTTCATCTGGATAAAGACGCCCTAGCATCTCATCGTATGTATCATTGCCATAATCAAAACAACGACGCACGCGAGATATCGTCGCAGTTGACGCACCCGTTTCTTTTTTAATTGATTCATACGTTTTCTTTAAACGTAATAAATGCGCAACTTCAAAGCGTTGTGAAAGCGATTGGATTTCGCTAATTGTACATAGATCGTCAAAAAATTTATAGCATTCTTCTATATCTTTAAGCTCCAGTACAGCTTTAAATAATTGCTCCGTTTGATGCCCTCGAATTTTCTCGATTTGCATTTTATCACCTCTTCATGTTTATTCCGAATATACTACTGATGCTGTTAATCCTGGTGTTGTAGGGACTAAATGAATCCATGATTTTCCTGGCATTAGCTGTACTTCACTACCATCATCTTCAATCGCTACAAGTAATCCGTCTACGTTTTTCCACGCCACTTCTCGCATCATACCTTGTTGGAACACGAATGCTTTTCCACCTTTAGTAAGCGTTAACTCACGTCTACCTTCTGCATCAATTAGACGATGAGGCATTTCTAAAAATAGCACATTCGCTATTGTTACTTGCTTATTTGTCAACGCATCAAGCGTTGGCTGACTTGGAGAAGATTTTGCGTATAGCCCTGTTTCAGCATCATATTGATAAATACTGTTATATGGCGAAGTTGAATTATTATAATTCATACGAATCTCATTCGCCTTTATTCCTATCTTAACATTATCTAGAGTATCATAAAACGCCATTCCGACTTTTTTCTTCATTTCAAGCGTTGCATTTACTTTTTCAGCACCCAATTTCAAATTCTCTCCAGAAATATATGAGTTATGTGGTGCTTTTCGGTCTTTTGAACGCTTAAAGTAGATTCCGTCATACTGCATTCCATTTATATTTTCTACTACTTTTTTCTTCAACATTTGATGGGCTTCCGGGCTATAGCCATGCGCTACATAAAAACCATCGAAGCCCCCTGCTATTTCAATTAAGTAATCACGTGCACTGCGAATCGGTCCAATATTTTCAGGAAGTTCCGATTGATAGAGTGCTAAATATCTTGTCGCATCTGCTTCCACAAGCACTTCATAAACGATATCTGCTGAAGATATCCCAGATTGTGGACGCGCCTGTGAATGGTTGTTAATCGTCACTAGAATAGGACGTGCCGTATTCTCACTTTCAATTCCCTCACCTGTAAATGGCTGACTATACTTAAAGGTTTTGATTTGTTCATCTTGTTCCTCTTGCATATCTTCAGCTTCTTGTTCATCTGCTTCTACAATATCTATATTTGCTTCATCTTTACTACATCCACTTACTACTAGTATTGCTAAAAACAAACTCCATAACTGGTGCTTTTTCATGAACACAAATCCCCTTTATGTTTTATCTCATTACTGAAGGAAGCATTACTTTATTTTTTATTACATCTATTAATCCCATTGGTGTAATTCGTATATACGGTAAGTGTGTAGATTGTAAAAATAACAGTGTATAAATAACATCAGCGTGTACATATCCGCGTTTGCGAACAGCTTCTTTAAGCGCCAGCTCCTGCTCAATTAATTGCTCAACAGGTCCATCGAATAGCGCGCCGCCAATTGGAAGTGCTAATTTCGATACGACCTCGCCATCCTCGACAATAACAATCCCGCCCTGCATCTCTTTTAAGTATTCAAAAGCCTTTTTCATGTCCACGATACTTTTTCCGATAAGTACAATATCGCCCGTATTAGAATAAGACGATGCAAAGCCTTTTAACGACCGATCAAAGCCCTTAATCATCGTATTAACGCGCCATTTCCCGTTACGGTCAATCATCACTAAATAGCTTTCATCCGTATCTAATGGCAGTTCTGGATTTTGTCGATCTGAAGCGACGCTATACGGTTTTGTGATTACATCATTGACCATCTCTATTCCAATTGGTATCGAAAATTGGAAATCTTCATCTGTTATTTCAAAATCAAGTGCTAATGTGCCAAATTCCTTAAAATCAACACCTTCAATTGCTTGTACTTTAACGCCATCACGCTTCAACCAAACACCCTTTGATAATACGGATAAAGGTGTCGGCTCCATTTCATCTGATAAAATATTTACGCTTGCATATCGACCTGTTGCCACTAGCCCGTGCAAAGTAGACATATTATAATAGCGCGCTACATTGTACGTTGCCATATTGTAAGCATCGATTGGCGTAACTCCTGCTTCAAGCGCAACACGAATACATTTGTCCATTACGCCATCTTGATGAAAACTTGGCGTAGAACCATCCGTCGTCATCATTAAATGATCAAAAATCGCATGCTCACGCTCTAAGATTCCTTTTAATAAATTTGGAAGATCCGGACGAATTGATGAATATCGCAATGTCACCGCATAGCCGTGTAAAATGCGTGCTTCTACTTCCTCAACAGTCATCGCTTCATGGTCACCATCTGCGCCAAACAATCGCATACGCGCTAATGTTCGCTCAGATGCCCCGGGGAAATGTCCCTCAACCTTTTTTCCATGCTGCTTTGCCGCGTGAATCCAAGATAGCATCATATCGTCACCACGCATTAAACGTGGCCACCCTGTAAGCTCCCCTCCTAATAAAACATCTGGGTGCTTTAACCATTCTAAGACAGATTCATTTGTGTATAATTCGCTTTCATCTTCACGCTCCGTTTGCGAATCAAAGCGAGACCACCAATAAAACGAAAATGGCTGTTCACTCATTTTTTGCAGCAACGAAAACGCTTTCTTATTTTTCATCATTAACACGAATAATGAGTTATCACTGATGAATGTCGTCGTACCTGTTTGCGCGCTGTAATCAGCAAATGTAATTGGATTATATAGTTGAAACGGATGCACATGCCCTTCGATATAGCCTGGTACTACCTTTTTTCCTGTAACATCTACGATTTCTGTACCCTCAATATTTTTAGGCATTTCTGAGCCAACGTATACAATTCGATCCCCTAAAATCCAAATGTTCCCACTCATCCATTTTTTATAAATACTATGTAAATACTGTGCATTTTGAAGCACGATTGATGGTGCAATAAGACCGTCAATTACACCGACCTGTGCGCGTATATCATTAATTTTCCATTTTAACTCTGGCATTGGCATAATCCCCTTTTGATTTTTGGCTACACTATATCCTCCCCAACATTTCATATCAATTAAGAAATAATTGCCATGAAATATAAAACATAGCTCGCCAATAAATCCACATAATAAGAACACGATTGAACTGGTATTTCACTATCAACCGTTGTTTTAATCGTAACATAGCACTTTCGCAAAGCAAAGTATTTCTGTCAGTCTTTTTACTTTTATTTGAAGGGGATGAATAATTTGTTAGAAGAAAACATTTCAGAACAAAATTCTTTTATACGCTTAATATGCGGTATTTCAATGACTTCATTCGCCACTGCAAGATTATCGAGAGTACCTGGCTGTAAAATGGGCCAAATGATGGTCATACTCGGTGCAATGAAAGTAGCAGAAGGCATTTATCAGTATTGCCCGGTAGTTGCTATGATGGATTCGAAGGAAGAAGAAGAAGACTAAAAAAAGGGCGTATCTAACTAAGTTAGATACGCCCTTTTACTTATTTAAGCTCTATTATATTTTTAGGGGTTTCCATACAATTGCGCAAAAAAGGCACAAAATCACACTTTTTTATATCTTGAATTGCTGAGAAACAACAAAGAACTTTATAAAAAGTGGCAGCAGTATTAATAAGCAAAGGTTTTATTAAGCAGAGTATATAAAAATGTGGCGCGAATCACCTTGGATAGTGCTCGTTGATTGGAGCGGAGGGGGACCGCGACTTCTTGGGGATCAGCACGTGCGGAAAATCCACTAATTTTCTGCCTCCCTAAAGGCAGGGAATTAGTTAGTTGGAGCCGTGCCCTAAAGAAATAGGTAGGGAAGCTAAGAGCGCGCTCGTCGTGAGCGCAACGCTTCCATGACCAGCATCCTGCTGGCCCTCGGTCCACCGGAGCTCCAATCAACGCCTTTCGTGAGAAAGGGTGTACTGAAATTAATGACTAATTTCAGTACACCCCAACATTTGACGTAGAACTGTTATTTAAACATCTCACTTAATTCGCGGCCATCGCAAGCATTAAATTCTATGTTCAAGATACGCGCTATAGTTGGCGCGATATCGATAACTTCAACATCGGTAAGCTCTAATCCGTTAATAATTTCTGGACCAGATACGATGAGATTACTTGTGTAACCAGGCTTATTTGGATTATAGCC
>JAZLIT010000154.1:0-2582 GCA_045617525.1 Solibacillus sp.
CGGAGCTTAAATCGCTCAAAAACAAAAAAGGAGCATTGATCGCATTAATTGGCGTCATGCTGATTCCGATTGTATACAGTGCAGTTTTACTGTCATCAACTTGGGGTCCGTATGATAACCTTGATAACTTACCTGTTGCGGTAGTAAATCAAGATGCAGGTGCAGTTTCAGATGGTAATCCAATTAATGTCGGAAATGATCTAGTAGAAACGTTAAAATCAAGTGACACACTAGGTTGGGATTTTGTGTCTCAACAAGATGCACAAAAAGGGCTTGAATCAAACAAGTATTACATGATTGTGGAAATTCCAGAAGACTTCTCACAAAAAGTAACAACTGTTTTAACAGCAAACCCTGAAACACCTGAACTTAAGTACATTCAAAATGAAGGCTTAAACTTCATGGGTGCACAAGTAACAAACTCAGCTGTCGAACGTGTACGTGAGCAACTAGGAGATAAAATCACGGCAACGTACACAACGACTTTACTAGCTAAATTTAAAGACGCTGGTGCTGGCTTTACAGCTGCTGCTGACGGGTCGAATCAAATTTACACTGGTACTGTGTCGTTGTCTGAAGGAACAAACACGCTAGTTTCTTCTTTAACAGAAAAAGCACCTGAAATTAGCAAGTTAGCTGAAGGTGCACAAACTGCCGACAAAGGGGCAGGCACTTTATTATCATCCGTTCAAAATGGTACGAGTGATATTAATGCGTTAGCAAATGGTGCAAAACAGTTAGCGAATGGTACTACCGAAGTTCAAACTGGCGCAAAATCAATAGCTAGTGGACTTCAAGAAGCTCAAGTTGGTGGTACAACTTTAGAAAATGGATTAACTACAACACTTATTCCTGGTGCAAAACAACTTGCTGTAGGAGCACAACAGTTTGGTCCAGGAGCAGTTCAATTTGCTACTGGTGCAACAACATTTGTTGGTGGAGCTAATCAGGTAGTAACTGGTTTAGAAAAAGTTGTAACTGGGGTTGAACAAGCAGCTCCTGGCGCAAAGCAAATTGCAGGTGGAATTGGTGAAGCAATTACGGGTGTAACTGCTTTAGAAGCTGGTGCAAAACAAGTAGCTGGTGGTGTTGGTGAAGCAGTTACGGGTGTAACAGCTTTAGAAACTGGTGCAAAACAAGTAGCTGGTGGTGTTGGTGAAGCAATTACGGGTGTAACAACTTTAGAAGTTGGTGCACAACAAGTAGCGGCTGGTCTGGCAGAATTAGCGAAAAATCCAGCATTAGCTTCTAATCCACAAGTTCAAGCTTTAGTGGCTGGTTCACAACAAGTCGCTGGAGGATTAACTCAGTTAAAAACAAGAGCTAGTGAATTACAAGTAGGCGCTAATACAGTGGCTGGAGGATTAACTCAGTTAAAAACAAGAGCTGGTACATTACAAACAGGTGCTAATACAGTGGCTGGAGGATTAACTCAGTTAAAAACAAGTGCAGGTACATTACAGACAGGTGCAACTCAATTATCTGGTGGACTTGATCAAATTAACACAGCTGTTCAAGCACAATTAGCTGGTGGCGTTACAGCACTACGTAGTGGATTAACTACTCTAGAGGCTGGTGCAACTGCATTGGATGCTGGCTCTAAACAACTTGCTCCTGGAGCTGCTCAACTTGCGGCTGGCTTAGAGCAACAAGTTTTACCTGGTGTTAAAAAGTTAAATGGCGGTTTAGCTCAATTATCAACTGGTGCTAACGCTTTAGCTACAGGTTCTTCAAGCTTAAATACTGGTGCTGGACAATTAGCAGCTGGTACTCAAAAATTACGAGGTTCTTGGACAGCGCTTACAAATGGCGCATCTGACTTAAAAGCGGGATTATCACAAATTTCTGCTGGTACAGCAACTGTAAATACAGGTTGGGGTGAATTAACAGTAGGAGCGACAGCATTAGATGCTGGTGCAAACGCTTTAAAAGATGGAAGTGACACATTAGTGACAAGCTTATCTGGTGGTGCAGAGCAAATCAATGCTGTACCAGTTACGGATGCAAATATTGCTATGTTCGCAACGCCTGTGAAGTCTGTTGGCGAAAAAGTGAATTCTTACACATACTATCGTGATTCTACAGCTCCTTATGTATTATCATTAGCATTATTCGTAGGTATGCTTGTATTATCATTCTTCGTGGACTTCAAAAAGCCTGCAACACAACCTGGATCAGCAATTAGCTGGTTCGTAAGTAAATGGTTACAACTTGGATTATTTGCAACGATCCAAGCGGTATTAGTATCGTTATTCGCATTATTTGCGCTTGGCTTAAACGTGACAAATCCAGGATTATTAATCCTATTTGCCATTTTAACAAGCATTACATTTATGTCAATTATTTTCTTACTTGTTTCTGTGGGTGGCAATATTGGACGTTTCATCGCTTTAGTATTCATCGTACTTCAGCTTTCAATTACAGGTTCGAACTTACCGGTGCATATGCTTCCTGAAAACTTACAAGCAATGAGTAACTTCTTACCATTAACTTTCTCAAATGCTGGTTTTAAATCAGTCATTTCATTAGGTGATACGTCATTGTTAGCTTCAAATGCAGGCGTTCTAGCTATTTGGTTAGCT
>JAZLIT010000155.1:0-2232 GCA_045617525.1 Solibacillus sp.
CATATTAAACAAAATATTTAACACAATTGCCGTTAATGAACCGGTTACGATCCCGTTTGATAATAAGTTACCTAATGTTGTTGGTAGTTCTGCAAAAATACCTGGAACAACGGATACACCTACTCCTAAGCCAATCGCACATGCGACGATTAATGCATTTTCCATTGATTTTGCAATCTCTGGTGCTAGCATTGTCATCCCTTGTGTAATTACTAAACCAAACATTGCGACCATCGCAGCACCTAATACAGGCGTTGGAATGACTTGTGTAATTGCGGCAAACTTCGGCAGGAAGCCTAGAATAATTAACAGGAAACCTGTCACGAAAATAACTTTACGTTCTTTCACGCCTGTCATTTTTACAAGACCTACATTTTGAGAATATGTTGTATATGGGAAGGCATTGAAAATACCACCAATAATTGAAGCTAACCCTTCAGAACGATAGCCCTTCGCTAAATCCTTCGACTTAATTGGCTGCTTACAAATATCACTTAATGCGTAATAAACGCCTGTTGATTCAACAAGTGAAACCATCCCGATTAACGTCATAACAAGGATCGATTCTAAATGGAATTCTGGTTTTCCGAAGTAGAATGGTTGTACCATGTGGAACCAACCAGCGTCTGCTACTGGAGCAAAGCTAACTACGCCCATCATCAGACCAGCGATTGAACCGACAATCATCCCGACTAATATTGCGATGGCACGCATGAAGCCTTTAGTGAATCGATACACTAAAATAATAACAACTAATGTGATAGCAGCTAAAAGTATATTTTCGTTCGAACCAAAGTTTTCTGCATCTTGTCCACCTGCTATATTGTTTAAAGCTGTTGGTAATAAAGAAATCCCGATAATCGTTACGACTGATCCCGTTACGATTGGCGGGAAAAACTTAACGATTTTCCCGAAGACACCTGCAATTAAAATAATGATTAAACCTGAAGCAATAATTGAACCGTAAATTGCATTAATACTAACATCATTCCCAATTAAAATAATTGGTGTTACAGCTGTAAATGTACACCCGAGAACGACTGGTAGGCCTATCCCGAAATATTTACCGCGCCAAACTTGAAGTAATGTTGCAACACCACTCATAAATAAATCAATCGCGATTAAATACGTGATTTGTTTAGTGGTCATGCCTAGTCCGCCACCAATAATAATTGGAACAAGCACGGCACCCGTATACATTGCTAATAAATGCTGTACGCCAAATGTAAATGCCTTCAGGTTATTCATTAATACTCACCGTCTTCGAAAAATTCGACCTTTCCGTCAGCTAATGATTTTATACGCGCTAACGATTCAATTCGAACACCTTGCTCACGTAATAATTTTCCGCCTTGCTGGAAACCTTTTTCAATAACGATACCAACGCCAACTACAGTTGCGCCTGCTTGCTCTGCGATATCAAGTAATCCCTTTACCGCTTCACCATTCGCTAAAAAGTCATCAATAATAACAATATTATCATCTGCACTTAAGAAATTTTTTGATACTGAAATTTCATTTGTTTCGTTTTTTGTGAATGAATGGACTTTTGATGAATATAAATTATCTGTTAATGTTAACGATTTACGTTTACGTGCAAACACAACTGGAGCGCCAATTGTTAAGCCTAAGAACGTTGCAGGAGCAATACCTGATGATTCAATCGTTAATACTTTTGTAATAATATCGTTTGTGTAGCGATTTGCAAACTCTTCGCCAACTTCCTTCATTAATAACGGATCAATTTGATGGTTTAAAAATGAATCTACCTTAAGAACAACATCTGAGAGTACTTTACCCTCTTTACGAATTTTATCTTTTAAAAGTTCCATGGTGTCAAAAGCCCCTCTCTGTTTTACATCAGATAAACAAAAAAACTCAAAAAACATGCCCCCGCCATGAGGAAAGCACGTCTTTCGAGTTTTCGAAAGAAATTGCACAAATGAATCGAACCAATGGACGAAACTAATTGTACAAATCGCTCCCTCATAGTCGACTATTTTTACGGAAAGTCGGTAGAAACTCGCGAGCCATATTCTCGCTATTATATGAGTGAATTTTATTCAATAGATTGTTAGATTGGTCCAATTATAATCATCTCTATATGAAATTACAATGTATATTAAAATAATAAAATAATTCCTATTATTCGGAATTAAATTAGATTTAAATGAAAATCACTCTATATTGTTCGCGTTTTACTTATCAATTGCCATTATAACTCGTAAAAAT
>JAZLIT010000156.1:0-4051 GCA_045617525.1 Solibacillus sp.
GCTTCAAAAGAGCGTTTGCAAAGTATAACTGGTATGTATGTCCCATTTTGGCTATTCGATTTTAAAGGTGATATAAAAGTTCACGCATCAGGCAATGTCGTACGTACGTATCCATCAGGTGATTATATTTATACTGAAACAAAAATATATAATATCGAACGGGAACTTCATTTACGCTATTTAAAAATTCCTGCCGATGCATCAATAAAAATGGACGATACATTAATGGACAAACTAGAGCCTTATATATACGGTGAAATGGAAGACTTTAAAACGCCATATTTAGCAGGATTTACTGCGGAAAAGTACAATTTAACGGATAAGGAATTACAGCAAAGAGCAACGGAAAAAATTAAACCATTTATTCAATCGAATATCACGAATTCATTATCCGGCTATAGTACATATTCAATTAAACATCAAGATGTGCAAATAGAAACGATGAATACGTATTACGCGCTATTGCCCGTTTGGATGATTACAGAAGACTATGAAAATCATGAATATATGTTTGCAATGAATGGACAAACTGGAAAAGTAGTAGGGAAGCCTCCATTAAGCAAAGGAAAAGTTGCAGCATGGTTTGGCGGTATTGCGTTAGGCACGTTACTTGTCATGAAAACGATTTCTGCCATTATGGGAGGTGGCTTTTTATGAAAATGCGCGTTCTATTTCTAAGCAGCTTCTTGTTCTTTTTATTTATTACGCCATCACATGCACAGTCGAATCAATATGTGTATGACTATGCGAATCTTTTATCCGATGCGGAAGTTGCGCAGCTTGAACAATTAGCAGCCACACTAAGTGCAGAGCGAAATACAGCATTTATCATTTTAACGACAAATAACACAGGTGGAAAAGGCATTAGCAAATATATGGGCGATTTTTATGACGATCAAGCGCTTGGTTACGATAAACCACATGGAAACACGGTTATACTATCACTCGATATGTCTAATCGAGATGTATTTTTGGCAGGGTTCGGGCTTGCCGAAATAACTTTAGATGCTCAACGACTAACGAAAATCCATGGAAATATTACACCTAAATTATCAAATGGTGAATTTTATTCAGCTTTCGAGCAATATATCGAAGAATCACATTACTACATGCAATTCGAACCAGGCTTTAATCCGGATAATATTTTATTTAAGCTTTGGTTCCAGCTAGCTGTAGCGATTGGTTTGGCATGTATTGTTATTGGAATTATGATTGCGTCGCGTGGCGGTCGGGTGACGGTAAATAATTCAACGTATATAGATGCCGAACATTCCGGTGTTACACATACGAGTGATCAATATGTCACAACTCATATCACAAAAGTGAAAAAACCTTCGAGCAACAATTCTGGCGGTGGCGGCGGTTTTACCGGTGGAGGTAAATCATTCAGTGGTAGTGGTGGGAAGTTTTAATACCTACGTCTGTCAATGAAGTTTTGAATAGGCTATTAATAGGCTTTTAAGAAAAGGGGCTTTTAATACTTTTATTTAGTAAATATTTTCACTTTGACTAATTAGATTCGAATTTTGACTAATATGGTCACAAATTTGACTAATACCTTCGAAATTTTGACTAATACGGACGCAAATTTGACTAATAAATCTCTGGTGGAAACCCCACACAAAAAAAACGATGAACTCTTTCAACGAGTTCATCGTTTTTACTATGCCGAAATTAATTTTGACCTACCTTACTAATTATTGAGCAGTTAAACCGCCATCGATTACGAACTCAGAACCTGTTGAGTAGCTAGACTCGTCAGATGCTAAGAATAATACCATGTTTGATACTTCTTCAGGTTGAGCTACGCGCTTAAGTGGAATGTGCTTAGCGAATTCTTCAACTGCAGCTTTTGTGTCTTCTTGTAGGACCATTGGCGTTGCGATAACGCCTGGGTGTACAGAGTTTACGCGGATGCCCATTGGCGCTAAATTCATAGCAGCCGCTTTTGTCATACCACGTACTGCGAATTTCGTATCTGTGTAACCTACTGCACCAGCTACTAAACCGTTCATTGACGAAATGTTAACGATTGAACCGCCGCCAGCTTTCATCATTGAAGCTGCTACCGTTTTCATCCCTAAGAATACTGATACTTGGTTGATGTCTACAATACGACGGTATTCTTCAACTGTAATATCAAGCATATTTTTCGCCATTGTAATACCAGCGTTATTTACTAAAACGTTAACTGGGCCAAAAGCTTCTTCTGCTTTTGCAACAACAGTAGCCCAATCTTCTTCAGATGCTACGTTTTGTTTAATGAATAATGCGTTTTCGCCTAATTCAGCTGCCAATGCATTTCCTTTTTCTTCATTTAAATCTGTAAGAATAACTTTCGCGCCCTGCTCAACGAAAAGGCGAGCATGTGCTGCACCCATACCTTGTGCTGCTCCTGTAATAATTGCTACTTTACCTGCTAAACGACTCATGTAAAATGCCCCCTAAAAATATTATTTTCACGCAAAAATGATAGTCAACTATCACCTTTTATAATTCTAGTAAACAACTTTCAGATTCGGCTGTCAATGTAAAACCTCACACCTTTACGACTTAATGTACCGTAAAAATACATCCTTCATCATAAGTAACTGCTTACCTACAGAAAGTAGTTCAGAAAGATTCTCGTCATGTGCCACCAGGCTAGATTTATAGGTAAACAAACTATAATTTTGCACCATCGTCATCACAAATAAATCAAGATCAACGCCCGGTCTTAGCGATCCGTCATGCCCCCCCTGTGCGCTTAGCGATAATAAAATATCCGCTAGTTTGCTGCGCGCAGCTAAATATTCTTCATATTGAGCGGGAGCTTCCTCCGCAATTTTATCGTATAGATCAACGGACTCAAAAAACCTTGGTAAACGAAGCTTTGGATCTTCCATTGTTCCCATATAGTAGTCTAAAATTTTCTCGATTCTCTCAAATGCCGTAAGCTTTTGTGCCACAATATGTCCTATATCCGTTGCCATTTCGTCCGTTATTGCATTGCTCGCTGCCACCACTAAAAACTCTTTTTTAGGGAAATAGCGAAATAACGTGGCAATGCCAATTTCCGCAGCAGTTGCGATATCTTGCATCTGTATATTTTCTACACCCCGTTCCAAAAATAATTCCTTAGCAGTCGCGATAATACTTTGGTAGCGTTGCTGCTTTTGTTGTGCTCGTTTACTCATTTTCGTCACTCCAACCGTTCTTCATACATGAATTGTAACATTATTGGCAAATTGTATTTAAAAAAATCAGCACTAATTTAAAATGGAAAAGGCTACATTCCAAGCATCTAACCTTGGAATGTAGCCTTCTCTTTATAATCATCTTTTATAAAATTTCTGCTCGGGAGCATATAGCTCTAAACTATTTCATGCCCATTTCAATTTCCCAACGCTCAACCTCAGCGCGGACAATCGGCGCAACCTCTTTACCGAATAATTCAATCGCACGCATCACTTCAGCATGTGGCATCGATCCTACTGGCACATGGAGCATAAAACGTGTAATACCTACATTTTTACGTAGAAAAATAATCTTTTCTGCCACGGTTTGCACATCACCTACATAAAGTGCACCTTCAAGACTGCGCATTTGATCGAAAGTTTCCCTCGTATATGGAGCCCATCCTCGCTCTTTGCCAAGCTTGGTCATCGCATATTGAAGCGGCGGGAAAAATTTCTCCACTGCCTCTTCATTTGTGTCGGCAATAAACCCATGCGAATGCGAAGCAACCTGAAGCTTCGAAATATCATGCCCCGCCTCACTTGCAGCACGGTAATATAAATCGACAATGCGCTCAAAGTAAAGCGGACTGCCTCCAATAATCGCAAGCGTAATCGGTAATCCAAGCTGTCCCGCTCGAATCGCAGACTGCGGAGTACCGCCACTTGCTACCCAGACTGGAATTTGCTCCTGCACTGGTCGAGGATAAATGCCGCGACCAGGTATTGATGGACGATGCTTGCCTTTAGACGTCACAATTTCGTTGCGTTGGATATTTAAGAGAAGCTCTAGCTTTTCCTCATAAAGCTCATTGTAATCATCCAAGTCATAGCCA
>JAZLIT010000157.1:0-18212 GCA_045617525.1 Solibacillus sp.
CCTTCGTTCTATTTTGTATCTCTTTTATTGCCCGGAAAGAGCGAATCGTCTTGTTCAGCGTCTTCACTTTATATTTTATGCTCTACCTAGGCTCGAATATAACGAAACTAATTTAGAGCGGTTTTGAAGGTAACTTATTAAACTTTATTAGGTATCATAATTTTAGGGGCTAAAGTGCATTAATAGAACTGTAAGAATACACGTTATAATGCGGAGGGGAAAATGATATTTTTCAAAAAGATGGCTAAATTTGAGCAAGATAATTGGGCAAAAGCAGCAATCCTCGGGTTTTACAGTTATATGCTGCTATTATTTATAAATTATATTTATTTTTCACTATCTAAAAGTGAGCCTTTTACTTCAGGTGTAATTTTTTGGACTGGATTATTAATAGCTTTTGGATACCAGCTTATATTAAATTTAAAGTCTACGATGAAATCAAAAAAATAAACTAATCCATACCTTTTCTTAGTGAAGTAACTTCAAAATAACGTTCCAAAATGAAAGTTTGAGAACACACACAAAAAAACCACAAATGTTGTTAAGTCAACGTTTGCGGGTTTTTTCGATTCAGTTTTATATCAATGATTTAACGTTCTATTTTAGATAATTTTGAATTTCTTGGATAATGTCACAGAGTTCTCGATTCGTCGTTGGGATACAGTGAAATTCCGATTCTAACGCATTAAACTCTTCTAAAAAGCGTTGACGCAGAGCTACATCATTTAATTGATCATCTAAAAATCCACGACCTCTTTCGTCTAAACGTAATTGACGTTCAGATTCCTCTACATCTAAATAGAAAATATAATCCGGCTTGCGAATCGAATACAGCTGCGTATCATGTTCATAATTCACATCGAGACCTTTCGCACGATGCGAAACAACCGTATCTATGAAATAGCGGATGCAATAAATATTCTCATCCTTTTCCGCTAACGCATCATTTACTAATTCCGTTAAGTAAACATTTGATGCTAAGTAATATAAATAATGGGCAGCTGGTGATTTTTTATAAACCTGCTCATCAATCGCATTACGATTTGTTGAAAAAGGAAATGGTGGCGATTTAAATAATGATGAGCCTACATCTTCACTATGTAATTGTTCAGCAACTGTACTTGTACCACTACCATCTAATCCTGTTATTACGATAAATTTCCCCATTGCTTATCACCTCAAGTAGTTAAAATCATACAAACCTTACTATAAATATAGATGGCAGTAAATAACATATTGAACTATTAAGAAGAAATCCAATAATTAAAAGGTATTTTTATGTACTTTTATCTATTAGTTTATATGGAACTTTACCTTACACGAACTTAAATCCTCGTTTCTTTCCCTTTATAAGCAGTGATGTAACCACTTTCATATCATAACAAGATGAAATCAATCGAAAATACATGTTAGTTTTTCTTACATAATACATTGATTTTTCTGTCAATTCAATTTAACATGTTAGATAACATAACACAAAGGAGTTGTTGATTATGAAGAAGATCGAAGCAATTATTCGTCCCGAAGTATTCGCTAAAGTTCGAGAGGGCTTAGCTGCTGCTGGTATTGATGGATTAAGCATTTCAGAAATCGCTGGTTGCGGACGTCAAGAAGGTCGCACTGGTTTATTCCGTGGAAATGCCTATTCAATGGAATTTTCCCAAAAATTAAAACTGGAGATGGTAGTTGACAACGCAAAAGTCCAAGCAATTATTGACGTATTACTTCGTGACGCATCAACAGGCGAAGTTGGAGATGGGAAAATTTTTATCTATCCAGTAGAACAAGCAATTCGTATCCGAACAAAAGAAATCGGTCTTGTAGCGATCGACTAAAAGGAGGAATCATTCATGACTATTGAAGCATTAGAACTTTCTATTAATCTTGTATGGGTTATGCTAGGTGCATTTTTAGTATTCTTTATGCACACAGGTTTCGCAATGGTGGAAGCCGGTTTCACTCGATCTAAAAACGCAATTAATATTTTAATGAAAAACTTCTTAACAATTTCTATTGGTGGTATCGTTTATTACTTAGCTGGCTTCGCTTTCATGTTTGGTGATTCAGTAAATGGAATTATCGGTTTCTCAGGATTCGCATTAAATGGTGTTGATAATATTGACATCTTCGTGTTCCAAGCAATGTTTGCTGCAACTTGCGCAACAATCATTTCAGGTGCTGTAGCTGAGCGCACAAATATCACGGCTTACATGGGCGTAGTTGTTATTATGACATTATTCATTTACCCAGTAGTAGGTCACTGGATTTGGCAAGGTGACGGTTGGATTACAGAACTAGGTTTTGTTGACTTTGCTGGTTCGACAGTAGTTCACTTAACAGGTGCTGTTGCTGCATTAGTTGCTGCTGCAATGATTGGCCCACGTATCGGTAAATATACTGGTAAGCGTGTAAATGTAATTCCAGGTCACTCAATCCCACTTGGTGCACTTGGCGTATTCATTCTTTGGTTAGGTTGGTTTGGCTTCAACGGCGCTTCTACACTAGCTGCTGATCCATCAACTGTACCTACAGTTATTGCTAACACATTTTTAGCTGCTTCGGCTGGTATTATTGCAACAGCCTTTTATACAAAGTTCCGTTTCGGCCATATCGATGGTTCATTAACATTAAACGGCGCTCTTGCAGGTTTAGTAGGTATTACTGCTGGTGCATTAGACGTAGCAATCTATGGCGCAATCATTATCGGCCTTATTGCTGGTCCAATTCTAGTTGAAGGTGTTCGTTTAATCGAGCATAAATTCCGTGTAGATGATCCAGTAGGTGCTATTGCAGTTCACGGTATCTGTGGTATCTGGGGTACAATCGCAGTTGGTTTATTCCACGTAACAGATGGTTTATTCTACAGCGGTAGCCCAACATTAGTGGCAGTTCAAGCAGTCGGTGTACTTGCTGTAATCGCATGGACTTCTATTACAATGTTCATTGGACTATCAGTGATCAAAGTATTCGTTCCTCTACGCGTTACTGCTGAAGAGGAAATTCAAGGTCTTGATATTTCAGAACACGGTTCAAACGCTTACGAAATGCAAGATGTATTCAAAGGTGTTGCAAGTGGTGGTGGTAGTGATTCATTCGCTCAACGCCTAACTACATTAGGTACAACACCAGCCGCGCAGGATAATAAAGCTTAATTATTTCAAATTTGTTTTGCCCTAAACAAATTTTGGCTAGCCCCCTTACTAGCCTCCCCCCAATTCTTTCGAACATAATAAAAAAATGAAAAAACTAACCTGATCCCCCAAGTCAGGTTAGTTTTTTCATTTTAAAGGCAGTTAACTATATATAGTTTGAATATTCGATTAAAATTCAAACATAATACTCTTTATATTCTAATATGGTATAATTTTCAATAAAATAGCTAAGGAGTAGTTTCTATGTTATTACGAGATCTTTTTATCACATTATCTGAAAACCAATTTTTAAATAGCGCCGCACAAAAATATGGTTTAAAAATGGGTGCACAAAGTGTCGTTGCTGGCACAAACATTCAAGAAGCAATTGAAAGTATCAAGAAATTAAATGCACAAGGTATTTCATGCACTGTAGATAACTTAGGCGAATTCATTATCGAGAAGTCCGAAGCAACAAGTGCAAAAAATCAGATACTAGCAGTAATTGAAGCTATTCAAGAAGAAGGCGTGGATGCTCATATTTCGTTAAAGCCATCTCAATTAGGCTTAGATATTGACATTGACTTCTGTTACGACAATTTATATGAAATCGTAGCAAAAGCTTCTGAGTATGGTATTTTCGTAAACTTTGACATGGAAAATTACGACCGCCTTCAGCCATCATTTGATATTCTTGAAGAATTATCAAAAACATTCGACAACATCGGCACTGTAATCCAAGCCTACTTCTTCCGCGCACAAGAAGACATCGAGAAATTCAAAAATTATCGTTTACGTATCGTAAAGGGTGCTTATAAAGAGACTGAAGAAGTTGCTTATCAAGACAAGCTTGATATCGATTTAAACTATATTGAGCTTATCGAGTATCACTTATTAAACGGTAAGTTTACATCAATTGCCACACATGACCATTACGTAATTAATCATGTGAAACGTTTCGTGAAAGAGCAAGGTATTTCAACAGATAAGTTCGAGTTCCAAATGCTATATGGTTTCCGTACAGAGATGCAAGTGGAATTGGTAAAGGAAGGCTTTAACTTCTGCACATACGTACCTTTCGGCAATGATTGGTACGGCTACTTTATGCGTCGACTTGCAGAGCGTCCACAAAACCTTAATTTAGTGACGAAGCAAGTATTCACTAAAAAGACAAACATAATTATCGGTGTAGCAGCTGGTGCATTCCTGTTAGGTCGATTAACAAACAAAAAGAAATAAAAATAGGGAGTAGCTAATGTTACGATTAGCTACTCCCTATTTTTTATTTATTCCAGCCTTTTTCTCTAAAACGTGCAATCGCTTCGATACGATTACCGACATTTAGCTTATCTAAAATCGTCGAAATATAGTTACGCACCGTCCCTGCAGATAAAAATAACTCTGCCGCGATTTCCTTCGTCGTTTTACCTTCTGCAACTAGCTCTAGCACTTGGCTTTCACGATCTGTTAACGGGTTTTCACTATCGTCCTCATACACAAAATCGACGAGCTCAGGTGCATAGATACGTCGCCCATCCATCACAATGCGAATTGAATTGACCAATTCTTCAATCGGACTATCCTTCAATAAATAGCCACGAACACCTGCTTTACGTGCACGCTCAAAATAACCAGGACGTGCAAATGTTGTTAAAATAATTATTTTGCAATCAGACTCACGTAATGTTTCAGCTGCATCTAGGCCGGTCATGACTGGCATTTCAATGTCCATTATACATACATCTGGCTGCAAATTATTCACTAATTCAACAGCTTCCTCACCATTTTTAGCCATCCCAACAACCTCTATATCGTCCTCAAGGCTTAACAGCGAGTTCATTGCGCCAAGGAGCATACCTTGATCTTCTGCTATTACTATTCTTATCATTTCTTTACACTCCCTTTTTGATGCGTGATAGCTACTGGCACATGAACAATCAATTCTGTCCCTTGCTCGCTATTAATTTCTAAAGAACCATTTATAAACTCCAAACGCTCTTTCATTCCTTTTAAGCCATTACCCGTTATATAGGAAATTGAATTGCTAATGCCAACGCCATTATCCATAACAGCCATTCTAAATTCATTTTCTGTCTGCGAAAATGAAATTCGGCATTTTGTGGCGCGGCTATGCTTTACGACATTATTGACCGCTTCCTTTAAGCACATACTTACGACACTTTCCGATAGTACTGGCATTTTAAGCTTGTCTACATCGCCTATAAACTCCAGTTCAATTTCCGCAGCTGCCATTATTTGCTCAACACGAATTAACTCTTCAGAAATTCGTACTGCACGCATATTGGCAACCAGCTCTCGCACTTCTTTTAACGCGATACTCGTCGTTTGACGGATATCCTTAATTTCTGCAATCGCTTGCTGTGGGTTTTTCTCCACAAGGCGCATTGCTAAATCACTTTTTAAACCGATCATTGATAGCTTTTGACCAAGTGTATCATGTAGATCCCTTGCGATACGTTGGCGTTCCTCATGGATAACAAGCTGCGAAATACGTTCGCGTGCCGTTTCTAATTGGCCAGCTAAATTATCCTGCTTACCCTTCGAGAAAAGTGTAAATGGCAGTAACACAACACCAAGTACCGCGATTAAAATAAACGGTGTCTGCGTTAGAAACATTTCAAGCGATAAGAAATAACCGCCGACGATCGATAATACTGTAAATCCAATATGTAACCCGTACATTATATAAAAGCCAACTGGACGACGAATATTTCCTATAAAGAACGCTGTAAAGAGCGATAAATAAATATAGCCAAACATCAATGTCATAATGATATTGAGCACCATTTGAAAGCTAATCCACATATAGACGAGTCCATTTCTCGACAAGAAGGAGAAGCGATGACAGATAAAATATAGAACAATTAATAGCGCACCTAATAGGATTTGCCAAATTGAAAAGGATTGAATAATGAAGAAGAACGGCATGATACAAAAGATAATCCAAATGTATATGCTGAGCATTGGGCTTTTGGATATAATGCTATACCAGCTTTGCATAATTGCCCCTCTTTCGGTTTTTCTTTTCATTATAGCAAATTGGTAGACTGCAGCATACGCCGCAGTCTACCAAATTTTACGCCTGAACTTGTTTGCCTCTAAGGGCAATTGCTTTTTCTATATCTTTAAACGCCACAAATTTGCGTTGTTCTGGATCATATAGTTTATACCGAATTGATTCTAAGCTTGTTTTCAACGTAATCGTCGTCGCATTTTGCAGCGGCGTAATCGATTCGTGTACGTCTTCTAAGTTATAGTTCGGAATACGTGGTGATAAATGATGCACATGATGGAAACCGATATTTCCTGTAATCCATTGCAGAAGTTTCGGCAATTTATAATAAGAACTACCTTCTACTGCAGCCTTTACATAATCCCATTCACTGTCCGACTCAAAATACGAATCCTCGTATGTGTGCTGAATGTAAAACAGCCAAATCCCTAAAGCACCTGCGATGAATATTGTTATACCATGTACAATTAAAAATGTTTGCCAACCAAAGAGAACGATCAGTAGTGTACACAAAGACAGAAGGACAACATTATTGATGTATGTATTTCTACGTTCCTTCTTTTTTGCATCACTACGATTTATACGATTAAATACTAGTACCATTAAAAGTGGCCCTAAGCCAAACATCACAAGTGGATTTCTATATAAACGATAACCAAGGCGACCTAACTTCGATTTCTCTAAATATTCGTCAACCGTTAGCATATCGATATCGCCAATGCCACGCTTATCTAAATTTGAGCTCGATGCATGATGGATTGTATGCTCACGCTTCCATTTTTCATAAGGGAAACTTGTTAAGATACCCGTAATAAAGCCAATACGATCATTCGCCTTTTTATTTTTGAAAAATGACCCATGTGTACAATCGTGGAAAATAATAAATGTTCGAACAACAAAGCCTGCTGCTAAAACTGCGCAGACAGCAGCTAGCCATGCATTATATTGTGCGACGCCATAGCCGACACCCCATAGTATAAGTAATGGAAGTAGTGTATTTAAAATTTGTGTAATGCTTCGTTGAGTATCTGATTTTGCAAAGGGCGCTACTTCTTTGCGTAGCATTTTAGCTTTTTCTTGATCTGTCATCTTTAAATATCCCCTGCCTTTCGAATTATTAGCCTAAGTGTAAGGAAAATGAGGGGTTTGCAAAAGATATGTTCGTCATTGATTGGATGTGACATTCATCATTTGACAATCACTTTTTGCTAAAGTTGCGGGCCTGGTAAATCTATTTGGTAAAACGCTAAGTCAAGCCAGCGTTCGAATTTATAACCTGCATTTTTAATTGTGCCACTGTAGGTGAAACCTAGTTTTTCATGTGCGATAATGCTCGCCTCATTACTAGCATCTATACAGCCAACCATTGTTTTGATACCTTGCTCTTTTGCAAGCTTGATAATCTCATTCATTAGCTTTGCACCGACCCCTTTTCTTAAGTGATCCTTATGAACATAAACCGAATGCTCTACTGTATATTGATTTGCTGGGTAGGCACGAAAAGGTCCGTACGATGCATAGCCGGCAACCATTTCTTCTTCTATGTAGACTAGTAGCGGTTCATTACGCTCTTTTTTTCCGTGAAACCACTCAAGTCTTTGCTCGATTGTTTGCTTTTCATACATATAAATGGCTGTGCTATTTTCGATATTCTCATTAAAAATATATAAAATCTCCTGAATATCTTGCTCTGTTGCTTGTCGAATCACATTGTCCACCTCGTTTTAATTGTTATCCTTTTATTTTACTATAAATGAAAAGCTGCTAAAGAAATTTCCTTTAGCAGCCCATCCATATTTTTATACGTTAAAATAGCGAGCATCTGGGTGCGCGAAGACAAGAGCTGAAACGCTTGCCTCAGGCTCCATCATAAAGCCCTCTGTCAAAGTCACACCGATTGTCTCAGGCTTCAATGTAACAAACAACTTCAGTTGATCCTCTAAATCTGGACATGCAGGGTAGCCAAAGCTAAAGCGCTGTCCTTGATACTTCGCTGCAAAACGATCACGCATCGTGAAGTCTACGCCATCAGGGAAGCCCCATTGGTCGCGAATTTCCTGATGAATTCGTTCTGCAAAGCCTTCTGCAAGCTCAATAGCCGTCGCTTGTAGCGCATGGCTTTCTAAAAACTTACCGTCCTCTTTTAGAGCCACTGCTTTTTCACGCACACCAAGACCTGCCGTTACCACTAGCATCGCAACATAGTCCATTTCCCCACTTTCTACAGATCTCAAAAAATCTGCTAAGCATAAAAATGGTGCTTTTGCTTGGCGTGGGAATGTAAAGCGTTGGATTTCATTCTTACCTGTTTCGTCATAAATAATGACATCATTGCCACTTGATTGCGCTGGATAAAATTGATACATACCTGCAGGCTTTAATGTACCATCCGTTAAATAAGAATCCACTAATGCTTTTAGCTCAACTGCACGCTTATCGCCCTCTGCAAGCATTTGCTCTAGATTGCCTTTCAAGCCAAGGTGATGGCCGATTAGCGTACGCATATTCACATATGGATGTAGATGTGAAACCGCATATTCTCTGTTTACATGTCGCTTTAAATCTCTCGGCACAAATACATTAGCATCTACGACTGTTCGAACTGGACGCTCTGCCAGCACGACTGGACGTGCTGTACGTTTTGCATCTGCCTCGATACGTTTTTCTTGCGCCTCTTTTAATTCGGCCACCATTATTTCTCGTTCATTGCTATCCATAACACGATTCGCGAGTTCAAGCCCTTGCATTGCATCCTTTGAGTAAAGCACAAGTCCATCATAAACCGCCGCAATTTTCGTCTCTGTGAAACGGCGAGAAAGTGCTGCGCCACCAACCATAATTGGGATATCAATACCTGCCTCTTTAAAGTCTTGCGCCGTAATAACCATTTGCTGCGCCGATTTTACAAGAAGACCTGATAACCCGACAAAGTCTGGTTTCTCACGACGAATCGCTTCAATTAATGCGGCTGGCGTCACCTTAATACCTAGGTCCACCACTTTAAACCCATTATTGCTCAAAATAATATCGACTAGGTTTTTCCCGATGTCATGTACATCACCTTTTACCGTTGCAAGCACCATCTTACCTTTACTCGCTCCGTCGCCGCCTTTTTCCATATACTGCTCAAGATGCGCGACTGCAGCCTTCATAACGCCAGCACTTTGCAATACTTCTGCCACAATTAGCTGATTCTCATTGAATAGACGGCCAACCTCGGCCATCCCTTCCATCAGCGGACCATTAATAATGTCGAGTGGCGCATCGAAAATCTCACGTGCCAATTCTAAATCAGCGATTAAACCTTCTTTTGTGCCCTCTAAAATATAGTAGGCTAAGCGGCCTTCCACTGTTTCAGGTAGTGTTTCCGTCGTTTTATCTTTCTTTTTATCACGGTAGAAATCTGTAAAGTCAGCAAGTGTTTGATCATTCGTATGGAAAATTAAATCATTTGCTAATTTTATTTCCGCCTCCGGAATCGATGCGTAACGCTCTAATTTTTCCGTATTTACAATCGCATAATCAAGCCCCGCCTGCGTACAGTGATATAAATACACCGCATTTAGCACTTCTCGACCTACAGGTGGTAAACCGAATGAAATATTACTTACCCCAAGCGTCGTTAACACACGCGGTAACTTCTCTTTAATCAAACGAATACCCTCAATCGTTTCCTCTGCTGCGCCAATATATTGCGCATCACCCGTACCAACAGGGAACATTAGCGGATCAAAAATAATATCCTCAGGTGCAATACCCCATTTTTCCGTCAATAGCTTATACGAGCGCTCTGCAACTTCTACCTTACGTTCACGTGTTACTGCCATTCCGATTTCATCAATTGTCCCTACAACAACTGCAGCACCATATTTCTTCACTAAAGGCATAACCGCATCAAAGCGCTCCTCGCCATCCTCAAGGTTTATCGAATTAATAATTGCCTTGCCTTGGCAATACTTTAACGCCTCTTCCATTACCGCTTCATCTGTCGAATCGATAACAATCGGTACTTTTACTTTTTTCACAACCTCAGGCATAAAGTTGCGCATATCCTCGACTTCATCACGGTCTGGATTTGCTAAGCAAATATCAATAACATGTGCCCCATTTTTCACCTGTGCACGCGCGATTTCTGCAGCTTCTTCAAACTTACCATCGATAATTAACTGCTTAAATTTACGTGAGCCAATTACATTCGTGCGCTCGCCAATAAATAACGGACGCATTGAATCATCGTATTGCAGTGGCTCGATGCCCGATACCATATGTCCATGAGCAGCATCTGCGCGTTTACGTGGTGCAAAGCCCTCTACTGCCTCGCGAATCGCTGCGATATGTGCTGGTGTTGTTCCACAACAACCCCCAACAATGTTCAACCAGCCTTTTTCAGCAAAGCCGCGAAGCTTTTTCGACAATGAATCTGGCGTCTCGTGATAGCAGCCTTCCTCATCTGGTAAGCCCGCATTCGGATAACAGCTAACATAGCTCGTCGCAAGCTCAGCAAGTGAACGAATATGATCCGTCATAAACTCAGGTCCTGTTGCACAGTTCAAGCCTACTGATAATGGCTTAATATGCTCAATCGAAATATAAAAAGCTTCAATTGATTGCCCCGCAAGTGTCGTCCCCATTGGCTCAATTGTGCCTGAAATCATAACAGGTAGCTCTACGCCTACTTCTTCAAAGGCACGGTGAATCGCAATCGTACCCGCTTTTACATTCAGCATATCTTGCGAAGTTTCCATCAATAGCACATCTGCACCAGCTTCAATTAATGCCTTCGCCTGTACATAGAAGGTTTCACACAGTGCATCAAATGTAATCCCGCCTGTAACGGATAATGTTTTCGTTGTCGGACCAATTGCACCTGCCACAAAGCGCGGCCATTCCGGTGTTGAATATTCATCTACTACTTTGCGCGCAATTTCAACTGCACGCGTATTTATTTCTACCGCTAAATGACCTAAGTCATATTCATTTAAAACGAGTGGTGTTGCACCAAATGTATTTGTGCAAATAATATCTGCGCCAGCTTCTAAATAAGCACGGTGTACTTTATCTAATACGTCCGGTCGTGTAAGCACTAGGTTTTCATTACATCCGTCTAATGCTTCTCCGCCAAAATCGTCATATGTTAAATTTTCATTTTGGAGCATTGTTCCCATCGCACCATCGATGATTAAAATTCTTTTCTCTAGCTGCTGTTCTATAAGGTGGTTAGACATTTGATTTCGCTCCTTTGCGTTGTTCGTCGAAAGCCTTCACGTGATCCATTAAGGCTAACGTCATATCGTATCGTAAAAATGGCGTAATTAAGTAAATGCCATTGAAGTATTCGCATGCTGTATCAAGCAGTTCTTTCGCAATCGCGATACCTTCTTTTGTTGCACGTTCTTTGTCGGTCCCACAAGCCTGCATACGCGCTAATACCTCATCAGAAAGCTTAATACCCGGTACTTCATGGTGTAAAAATTCCGCACTACGAAAGCTTGTTAACGGCATGATTCCAATATAAATTGGTGCATCTAAATGCTTTGTGGCCTCGTATATTTCAATTATTTTTTCCTTTGTGTATACAGGTTGTGATATAAAGTAATCACACCCATTCTCTAGCTTCTTCTCTAGACGTTCAACCGCACGTGCTACAACGCGGACATTCGGATTAAAGGCACCTGCTACTGAGAAGCTTGCTTGTTTTTGAAGGGGCTTACCTGAAAATGAAATGCCCTCATTCATTTGCTTAATAAGTTTCATTAGCTCCATCGATGAAACATCGTATACACTTGTCGCCCCCGGGAAATCTCCAACCTTTGTGGGATCCCCAGTAACGACTAAAATTTCATGTAGCTCTAGTGCATTGAGTCCCATTAAATGTGATTGAAGGCCAATTAAATTGCGATCGCGACATGTAATGTGAGGTAGTACGCGTACACCCTCCTGCATTAATAGTGCGGACATCGCGATATTTGAAATACGCGGAGAGGCAAGCGAGTTATCTGCCATCATAATGACATCTGCACCTTGCTCATAAAGGGTTTTTGCTCCATTTAAGAACTTATCAATTTCTAAATGACGCGGCGTATCTAATTCCACGATCACGGAACGCTCGCGTTTCGCCTTTTCATGTAGTGGTTCATATTTGGGCGGCTCCGGTACACGCACGAATTGCGTTTGCGCAGGCGCTACGTTTTTCTTCTCGAGCGGTTTGATATTTTTTAATCGCTTTTTAAGTGCCGCGATATGCTTTGGTGTTGTGCCACAGCAGCCGCCAATCAAACGTACACCTTGCTTTACAAGCTCCTCTGCCGCACGCGCGAAATAATCTGCCTCAGACTCATACACAACACGGCCATCCTCTACATCTAGTAACGATGCATTTGGATATGCTGATAAATAGGCACGCGCTGGTAAATTTGCCTTTTCAAACGCTTGAATCGTATGGAATGGGCCAAGTCGACAGTTCGCTCCAACAATATCTGCGCCAAGTGCTTCTAACTGTGTTAACACTTCATCAAACGGAATCCCGCCCTGTAAAATACCTGGCTCATGCATCGAGACTTGCGCAATTATTGGCTTATCCGTCAATGTACGTACCGCCCGTACTGCCGCCTGAACCTCTTCATAATCATAAAACGTTTCTAATAAAATTCCGTCCACATCATTTTCGATAAGCACTTTTGCCTGTTGTACAATTGCATCGATAATATCTGTAAGCGTTAAATCTGTACCACGAATGCCGCGAATACCACCAATCGTACCGACCACAAACACGTCATGACCAGTTGCTGCTTCCTTTGCCAATTTAACCGCGGCCTCATTTAATTCTTGAACGCGCGCCTCTAAGCCATAGCGTGCTAACTTAATTGCATTCGCACCGTATGTATTCGTTTGAATAATATCTGCCCCTGCTTCGATATATTGCGTGTGAATATTACGCACTACCTCAGGCTTTGATACATTCATCTCTTCATGACAATAATCTAATCCATATGAATATAAAAGCGTCCCAATTGCGCCATCCGCAGTTAAAACACGCTCTTTTAATTGTTCGAGCAGTCCCAAGATAATCACTCCTTTTTAAAAATTCCGTCAATTCACCTAAAAGAAAAAGCCTTCTTTATGTTGAAAGAAGGCTTTACTATACAGGTATATTTCCCTCTCATCTCTCGGCGGTTTACTGCCTCTGGATTTAGCACCATACATCTGTTGGTTGCTGAAGCATCAACGGGCCAGTCCCTCCGCTTCTCTCGATAAGAACATATTAAATTTTTTGAATAATTAAAAGAATCATAACTTTATCTCGTTACAACGTCAATAGGAATCCCGATTTTCTTTTCGAAACTATAGCTTATTCGCGATAACTGCCGCGGTATTTTTCCCATTTGCAATACACGCACCAATGCCCACCCCAAAATAAGAGCAGCCCGCAAGTAACACATTTGGATACCTTTCATCCATTTGTTTTAACACAGCATCAAGTGCCTCTTTATGTGCAATATCATAGCGTGGCATTTTATCGATCCACTTCGTTACATTGACGATTTTCGGCGCATCCTCTAACCCTAAGCTCCTACGAATATCCTCACGTGCCACAGCAGTTAACGCTTCATCTGTCATTGCTGCTAATTCTTCGTAGCGTGGGTTGATATTTTTATAAAATAAACGCACTAATAAATTGCCCTCAGCAGACGTATGCTTCCATTTGCGGCTTGTCCACGTTGAGGCATTACACACTAAATCGCTATTTTCTGAAACGATAAAGCCCGTTCCATCTGCCGGTAGAATACTGTCTGGCACATCAAAGCCTAAATACATTGTTAGCGCAGAGGCTGTTGTAAATTTTTCAAACTGAGGCAGGAGTTCCGCATCTGTTAATATATTGCGTACTGTTTCATTCGGTACTGCTAAAACAACGATATCCGCCTTAAGCTGTTCCCCATTTGTGAAGGACAGCGTATAGTGCTCGCCTGATTTCTCTAACTGCTTCATCGTCATACCTTTTTTAAAGGTAACTTCCGGCAGCATTACTTCCAAACGATCAATGATAGCTGATAAACCTTTGCGGAACGAAATAAATTTCTTGTTCGAAGCTTTTTCAAATTGTGCACGATTGGCCTCAAAGCCATTCATAATGCTTCCATGCTCATTTTTATAATCCACTAAATAAGGAAGTGTTGATGCAAGTGAAAGCTGATATAAATCCCCTGAATATACACCTGCTAATACTGGTGCAATTTGCTTATGAACGATTTCCTCACCTAAAAAATATTCTAAAAATGCGCCAATCGAGCTTTCTTTCGTGAAGCTCGTATTCTCAATTTTCTCATCCTGCAGCACACGTTGCTTCCCCTGTTCCGAAATAAGCGTTGACGCCATTAGTGATTCTAGGCTCATCGGAATGCCAAATGTCGAACCAGCTGGAATGGCGTGTAGCTCGTTATTTGTATGTATATAGGAAATCCCTGTCTCGTTATATACGAGCTCCTCTTCAAATTCAAGCTCACGCACCAACTCCAATACACCTGGATGACGCGCAACAATTGAATCTGCACCTGTCTCCATAATAAAACCATTCGTTGTCTCAGAATGAATTTTTCCACCTAAGTATTCATTTTGCTCCACTAATACAAGCTGAGCCTCTTTGCCCTCAGCTTCCATTTGACGCTTTAAATAATGCATGGTACATAAGCCTGTGATTCCGCCACCAATTACAATGACTGTTTTCATAATTTCCGCTCCTTTTTTCGCACTAGAATTCTATTTCTAGTATATACATTTTTTCTAAGAGAATACGTTCTAGACTATTACAAAAATCGTACGATATAAAGCTTGTCCTTCTTGCACATTATTTGCTAAAACGAAAAAAATGCTTATATGAAGTTTCATACAGGCATCCCGGATATACGTTTAATTTAAGTCTTGGGTATTCATTCCCGAAAGCATTCTCTTCCATTTTTGAGCCATTATTTCATCACGCATAATTAGTGTTCCTTCTTTATAAAGTCGAATAACAGCCTCAATTGAAGCTACGTCCCCAAGCTCACCGGCTTCCTTATATTTCTGTAGTGCAAGACGACCATCAATGTCCACTCCGATTCCAAATTCATAAATATAACCTAAGTTATAAAGCGCATCGACATGTCCTTTCTCTCCTGCAATTATAAAAAATTCAATCGCTTGCTTCATATCTTTTCTTTCATTTAATAAAGGTGTCATATAAATCATACCCATGCGATAGATCGCATCCAAATCGCCTCCAGCTGCAGACATCCGATAAAAATGGAGTGCTTGCTGTTCATCAATCGCTACCCCAATTCCTTGCTCAAACATCATACCTAGCGTAAACATTGCCTCGACAACGCCAAAATCTGCTGCTTTACCAAACCAAAGTAGCGCGAGCTTTTCATCAACTACTACAGCTTCACCATTTAAGTACATATCAGCTAAATTATTCATCGCATCTGGATAGCCAAGATGAGCTGCCTTTTCATAATATAAAAACGCCTCATTCTCATCTTCAGGATCAACTAATCCTTCAAATGCATAATTCCCTAACATGTAGAGAGCCTCTGCACATTCTAAGTCTGCTGCCTTTCGGAAAAGTTCTTGTGCTTCATCGAGAAGCGAATATTCATGAAAGAAATAAGCAAATTCAAGCAGATCATTTAGCTGACCATTTTTTGCATTTTTATATTTCCCTTTTAAATGCTCTGTTTCTTTCACCGATAAATCTAATTGTTTAATTATCTGCAAAAACTCATTTTCACTTTCCAGAATTCGCATTACTCGTCCTCCTTTTTAAAATATGCTAATACATACTGCTTAAATTCACTTGCTGCAGGGGATAAATAGCGATTTTTCGCCCAAGAAACACCTACTGAACGATTACATAAAGGATAAATCACGCGTAGTTTTTTCACTTTGTAATCATCGAGTCCCTTAACATTCGGGATTAATGACACGCCTAATCCTGCACTCACAAACCCTGCAATTGTATGCATTTCTTCCCCTGCAAATGTTGAATTTTGAACAACACCGATTTCAGCAAAATAAGAGTCCACTAATTGACGTAATGAATTTCCCTTTTTAATTGATATAAACGGTTCATTTTTTATTTCTTCTAAATAAATCTCATCCTTTTTAGCAAGCTCATGAGATATAGGAACAATCACAAAAAGCTCCTCCTGCCAAAGTTTGATTGTTTCAATATCTATTAACCGCGATTCAATTTTTTGAGATAAACAAAGATCAATTGCCCCTTCTTCTAATCGCTTTAATAAGTCCGATGAAGTACCTTGCGTCAAAACTACCTGCATATTGGGGTATACTTTATGACCCGCTGCCATCAATTCTGGTACAACCTCCATACCAAGCGTATGAATAAAACCAAAGGAAACGATACCATGACCAGGTGTTGTAATATCTTCAAACTCCTCCATAACTTTTTCAAATTCAGCTAAAATAATATTTACGCTTTTTAAAAAATGCTCGCCAAATCTATTCAAATAGATTGAACGTCCTTCACGATTAAAGAGAGGTATACCTAAATCTCGCTCGATATTTGAAATTGACTTACTAAGTGCTGGTTGCGATATCATTAACACTTCCGCGGCACGTGTCATATGTTGCATAGAGGCCACTGTTTTAAAATACTTAAGCTGTTGAATTTCCATTTAATTAGCTCACACCATTCATAACTTTTTAGAATCGAAATGATAGAAATAATAGATTGTACTTATATATTTATCGTTCTATAATAAGCGATAGCAACATGGTTGCATAGCAAAATAAAACGCAATTTTCAATAATTATTTATAAAATTTCAATAATTTAAATAATACGTATTCGATAAGGGAGCTCGCATAATGAAGATCATTGCACCAAAACCATTTACAATTGAAGCTGGCAAGCGCGCGGTTCTATTACTTCACGGCTTTACAGGAAATCCAAATGACGTAAAACGTCTCGGTCGTTATTTAGCTGAGCGTAATTATACAGTTCATGCACCTTTATATAAGGGACATGGCCTTGATCCACAGACTTTAATCCACTCCAATCCACAAGATTGGTGGGACAGTGTAATTAATGGTTATGATGAACTTATCGCACTTGGATATAAAGAAATTGCTGTAGCTGGTGTTTCATTAGGAGGGATTTTCTCCTTGAAACTTGGTGTTGAACGTCCGACAAAAGCAATTGTAACAATGAGTGCACCTGCAATCGCTAAATCCGCTGATAGCCTACAAAGCCGTATTGTTGATTATGCAATTAACTATAAAAAGCTTTCAGGTCAATATGATGAGGAGCGCGATACGCGTTCATCCGTTGCAGAACTAGTTCAAATGCCATCATTAGATTCTTTACAATATATGATTAACGAAACAAGCCAAAAGTTAAACACGCTTCAAACTCCGATTCACATTTTACGTGGACTTGAAGATGATTTATATTACTGTGAAAGTGCGGACTTAATTTACAATGCCGTTAAATCTCGCATTAAATCTGTCAAAACATTCGTTAACTCTGGCCATATTTTAACGCTTGGTAAAGAGCGCGAATTAGTGTTCGAGGAAGTTTATCGATTCTTCGATGGACTGCAATGGAATGCTAGCTAATTAAGTTACCCCCTTCCCCTATTTGGAATTTAATATTAAAATGCCAGTGTTAGCGCGGATAATTCCCCATATCCGCTACACTGGCATTTTCTATTTTTAGCCTATTTAGATTTAGCTGCTAACAAGCTCAGCATTTTTGCCGCTTGAGCGCGTGTTAACTTACCTTTTGGATTAAAAGCTTGTGCAGAATCAATTAATCCAAACTCATATAAGAATGAAATTGCTTTAATCGACTCAGTAGATAAGTTAGCTACATCTTTATATGGCAATTCTTTTTGCGCCAAGAACGGTGCTTTCATCTGTGCTTCATAAGCCCGTACAAGCATTAACCCCATTTGCTCACGATTGATTTCTGAAGTTGGATTAAACTTGCCGCTACCATCACCTTTTACAATACCAAGGTCATAGACTGCCTGTAATTCTGCTTTCATT
>JAZLIT010000158.1:0-17374 GCA_045617525.1 Solibacillus sp.
ACGTTACTAAATTCCTTTCCGTCTTTTGACTGAAATGTGAACGATATCACATTTTTACATTGATAATAAAAGGTTTATTTGATAACCTAGTTAAGAAATATACATTCGAGGAGGAACTTAATCATGGCTTATAAATTACCAGAATTAACTTATGCTTATGACGCTTTAGAACCACATTTTGATGCAAAAACAATGGAAATTCACCATTCAAAACATCACCAAACTTATATCACAAACGTAAACGCTGCTTTAGCGGGCACTGAGTTTGCTGATACTGAAATCAACGAATTAATCGCTAACTTAGATGCTATTCCAGCTGATAAGCAAGGCGCTGTTCGTAACAATGGTGGCGGTCACGCTAACCACTCATTCTTCTGGGAAGTAATCGCTCCAGGCGGATCTAAAACTCCAGTTGGCGAGGTTGCTGCTGCAATCGACGCTAAATTCGGTTCATTCGAAGCTTTCAAAGAAGCGTTTGCTGCTGCTGGGACAACTCGTTTCGGTTCAGGTTGGGCATGGTTAATCGTTGATGGAGACGGCGTTGCTGTTACTTCAACTCCATACCAAGACTCTCCAGTAATGGAAGGTAAAACGCCAATCCTAGGCTTAGACGTTTGGGAGCACGCTTACTACTTAAACTACCAAAACCGTCGTCCAGACTATATCGCTGCATTCTGGAACGTAGTAAACTGGGACGTAGTAGAAGCTAAATTCCAGGCTGCTAAATAATTCGCGAAGTTTTTAGCTAATTGATTGTTAAATCAGTTTGCGACGAAAATCGAAGCGACAGGAGCACTACTGGGATGTAGTAGAAACTAAATTCCAAGCTGCTAAATAATTCTTTAACGTAAAAATTGCTATTCATCATCTGATGGGTAGCAATTTTTTTTTTTTTTTTGAAAAGGATTAATTAGTTGGAAAAGAAGGGTTCTTACTACCATTTATTCCCTTTATTTATTATAATAATTAAATAGCAGTTTTAGTGAAGGGGCTTACTCGTGATGGAGCTATATTATGGTGGTAAAATTTACACAATGGAACACGAAAATGAGCTAGTTGAGGCAATCTTAGTGGACGCTGGTAAAATTATTGAAGTAGGTACATTTCAAAAGCTACAGCCATATGCAAAAAAATTACATAATTTAAACGGAGCAACGATGTACCCAGGGTTTGTGGATAGTCATTTACATATGATTGGATTAGGTGAGAAGCTACAACGACTACAACTAGGCCATGTGCAATCGAAGGATGAGATGTTACATGAAATCGCGAAGGCTGTAAATCGAGTATCTGAAGGGGAATGGCTGATCTGCGAAGGCTGGAATGAATATTCATTGCCGAACAATGAAATGATTACACTTGAGGAGTTAGATGCAATTTCCACACGGCCAGTCCTTTTACACCGTGTTTGTCATCATGTGCTTCTCTGCAATTCAATTGCGATGAGAGAGTCGGGTGTCACGGAGCATACAGTTTCACCTCAAGGTGGAAGGATAGGGAAAGGTTTAACGTATAGATTAACTGGCTATTTTTATGATGAAGCAACAAACTTAATCCTGAAAACTTTACCGCAATCGGGGGAGGCGTATGTACGTCATTTAACAAATGCCCTAGATAATGCCATTGATGAAATGCATCGTTATGGATTAGTGGGTGGGCATACAGAGGATTTATCATATTATGGACATTTCACAAATGTAGTACAAGCATTCCAAAATACAATCGGTGAAAAGCGCCATTTCCGTGCGCATTTATTACGTCATCATAAAGTATTCGAGGAAATGATGGATACGGGTTTACTAGAAATTGATGACTTTCTTGAATATGGCGCGATGAAAATTTTTGCAGATGGCTCTTTTGGTGGTTCAACAGCGGCATTGTTAGAGCCATATGCAGATGATGCACAAAATGTCGGTATGCTTCTTCATAGCGATGAGCAATTTTCAAAATTTGTGCAAACTGCAAGAAAATATGGTGAAGCAATTGCTGTTCATATGATTGGGGATGCAGCTGCACAGCAAGTATTGAAGTACATCGAGCAATTTCCTGCTCCTAATGGGAAAAAAGATCGCTTAATACATTGCTGCGTATTGAATGAGGACCTTGTAGCGCGAATGAAAAAGTTGCCGCTCATTTTGGATATTCAACCAGCGTTTGTGGCTTCGGATTTCCCTTGGGTTCAGCAAAAAATAGGGCAGCACCGAATGAGGTGGTCCTATGCGTGGAATTCATTAAGTGATTTTGAGTGCGCGATTGGAACAGATGCGCCGATAGAGGAAATCAATCCGTTTGCAACAATTTATGCAGCAGTTACACGCAAAAATGATGTTGAACAAGACATAGGTTATATGCCGGATGAAACGTTATCACGCTATGATGCAATTAAAATGTATACATACGGTTCGGCTTTAGCAATTAACAAGGAGCATGAACGGGGCTTGATTAAGGTAGGCTATCACGCTGATTTCACAATTGTAGATCGTGATTTAATGGTTGTGTCTGAACAAGAAATAAAACTTGCATGTGTACTAAACACAATCGTTGCCGGTAAACTAGTTTATTGCAAAGAGATGACGATTTAACTCTATACTGGGATTAAGGAGGTGATTAAATGAACAATTATGAGCTCTCACAAAAAGGAATTTTAAATCCAATTAGTCATGGGTTTATGTCACTACTAGTTTATGGGATGCTATTTATTGCCTTTATGATTGCTTTTAATGGCCCTATTACTTTTGATACACTTATTATGCCGGCTGCTTTTATTTACGGAATAGTTCGAGCAATAGAATATGTAACAATAAAGAAGACTAATACTGTTCCGCGTTGGTTAGTATTGGGATCTTTTGGAATAGCTGTTGTAACAGCTATAGGCATGACATTTTGGTTAATTTAAAAATTGTGTGTAAATCATTTTTTTATAAATAAACAAGTAAAGATAGCTGTATATTTTATCAGCTATAATTTGAATAACAGTTAGAGGATAAAACAGCCCATTCAATTGAATGGACTGTTTATTATATTTTTAAGAAAATAATTGCGCCGAACTACGCTACTTTTTAATAAAGCGGTTAACGAATAAGTTGTAAACCATTGTGAAAAATACCACGCCTGCTACTAATGAAATAATGGAAGGGATGATAAACGCGGACTCCATACTGAAAATAACTTCTTTTCGGAACCATGATTGGAACGGAAGACCGAATCCTAATAAAACAGCAAAGAATAGGATTTTAACACCCCAACTTTTACCCTTCATTTTTAAAATGGATGCATTCACAAAAACGCGCAAAATCGCTAGTCCCCATCCAACCACAAAGAAAATTATTAAATAGCTAAGCATTTCAGGTGTTGTAATACCTCTATAAATTATCTGGCCAATGCCTATTAATGCAGCAATAATAAGCGTAATCCATGTCTTCTTCAAATAACTCACTCCTTAAGTATTGAACACTGTGTTGGGTGTTTACTCTTTTTATTATAAAATGTTAAGAAAGATAAGCAATGAACAACTTCAACGAATGTGTTAAGTACTAAATGGGGAGGTGGACAGATGTCGACCTATGAAGAGATGAATGAAAGAACACAATTACTGATCCAACAATCCTTTCTACAGCTTTTAAAAGAAAAGGATTTCACTAAAATTTCTGTTCGTGATATTACACAACAGGCAACGATTAATCGCGGTACGTTTTATTTACATTATGTTGATAAATTTGATTTGTTGGATCGAATTGAAGCAAGGTTATTACAGCAATTAACAGTAAAAATTAAAAAATCTTCCCCATCTGAGATTTTAAGAATAATGGAGGGAAACGAATCGATTGTACCTTTATTTTCGGTTGAAATATTTGAATTTATGTTTGAAAACGCAAAAAAAATATTAATTTTACTTAGCCCAAATAACAAATCACGCTTTCATTTGCGCTTACGCACATTTTTTATTGATCAATTTTTACTGAAATTTGAAACAGACTTAGTACAAAATTCTAATGCTGAAAAAGCAATACCTAAAAATTATTTGGCTGCATTTGCGGCCTCCGCGCTTCTAGGTTTAATGGAAGAATGGTTGAGTAGTGAAAATCCAGAATCTCCAGTTGAAATAGCATCGATATATATGAAAATTATTCAGTTCATTAAACAAGTTTAGATTTTCTTTTCAAAAAAGAAACCTTTCTTTAAAAAGTCCGTCAAAATAAGTGGAGTAGAGCCTTTTTTCTAGTAGTTTTCGATGCTATACTAAAAGAGATGTATTTAATAATTAACTAATAATTTATAGAAGGTGGACTAATCAATGCGAGACTCACAGAGCAAGAATAAACAAATGAGAGCGAAGCACCGCGCTAGCTTAACATTTCGTATGAATGTCCTTTTCTTTTTAATCTTTATAATCTTTTCTACACTTATTTTTCGTTTGGGGTATTTGCAAATTGTAAAAGGTGAAGATTATGTACGTCTTCTACAACGTACAGAGGAAGTACGTGTAAATACAAGTGTACCTCGAGGGCGAATTTTAGATAGATACGGGCGAATTTTAGTGGATAATACACCTGAAAATGCGATTACATACACGAAAATGACTCGTACAAAGCAGGCGGAAATGGTTGAAATTGCTGAGCAGTTAGCAGAGTTAATTGATATGCCGATAAATCGTGTAACACAGCGTGATAAATTAGACTTCTGGATTTTACGTAATCGTGAAGAGGCTACACTTAAAGTTACGCAAAAAGAGATTAATGCGATTAAAGAAGAGGACCCTGAAATCGAATCGAAAGTCCTTAATGCAAAAATTGACCAATTAACACGAGATCGAATTACTGAAGAAGAAATTCTTGCAATGGGTGATTTTGAACTAGAAGTCTTAGCAATTTATCGTGAAATGCAAACAGGTTACAATTTATCTCCCCAAATTATAAAGGCTGAAAATGTAACGAACGAGGAATTTGCACGAGTGTCAGAACGTCTTTCCGATTTGCCTGGCGTTAACACGACGACAGATTGGAAACGAGTACGTATCGCTCCAATTGCGGTACTTGGCAGAACGACGACCCCAAGTAAGGGTGTACCAAAAGCAAAACTGAATTATTATTTAGCACGTGAATATTCTCGAAATGATCGTGTTGGGGAAAGTTATTTTGAAGCCCAATATGAAGAGCTTTTACAAGGGCAAAAATCCGTTGTAAAAAATGTGACGAACAAGGCGGGTCAGGTTGTAGAAATGGTGACAAGCTTCGCTGGTGAACCAGGTAAGGATTTAGTGACGACACTTGATTATGAATTGCAGCAAAAAACAGAAGAAATTATTGAAAAATATCTATTAGAATTAAAATCTTCAGGTACTGCAAGCTTACTAGATCGTGCATTTGTAGTGATGATGGATCCAAATACAGGTGAAATCCTGTCGCTTGCTGGGAAAAAAATTGAATACGACGAGGTCACAAATGAACCATATCTAATCGATTATTCATATGGTAATTTCACGACGAGTTATGAGGCAGGATCTGCTATAAAGGCAGCCACTTTATTAACGGGTTATTCAGCTGGTGCAATTACACCAGGACAACAGTTTGTCGATGAGCCAATTAAACTATCCGGTGTAAAAGTGCAAAGTTCACTATTCAACCGAAATAGTCGATATACAATTGATGACCTTTATGCATTAGAACGATCATCAAACGTTTATATGTTTAAAACAGTTATTGCAATGGCTGGTATGCAATATTATTACAATATGGGCTTCCCGCTGAATCATAAAGTGCTAGAAACGATGCGTAATGGCTATGCACAATTTGGCCTTGGCGTTAGTACTGGTGTTGACTTACCAGGTGAAACGTCTGGTATTTACGGTAATTTAACAACGGGTGGTTTATTACTGAACTTATCTATTGGTCAGTTCGATACGTATTCACCACTTCAATTAGCGCAATATATATCAACAATTGCCAATGGAGGTTACCGTATTCAACCGCGTATGCTAAAAGAGATACGTAATCCTTCAGATGACGGTGAGAATTTAGGGACGATGGTCCAAGAAGTAGAACCGAAAGTATTAAATCGAATTAATAATACAGAAGAAGAAATTAATCACGTAAAAGAAGGTTTAAATCGCGTTTATACAGGTGGTTTCGGTTCTGCACGTGGTTCATTTGCAACTGCAGAATATACAGCTGCAGGTAAAACAGGTACGGCTCAAGTAATTTATTCGGACCCATCTAAAGGGATTTCAATGAAGGATACGATCAATCTTGTTCACGTAGGGTTTGCACCTTATGAAAATCCTGAAGTTGCTTATGCGGTAATGATTCCATGGGCAACTACAAATTTCGACAATTCACTACCACATGCAAGTCGTGTTGCTCGTGAGTCGTTAGATGCGTACTTTGAGCTACAAAAAAAGTATGAAACAAATGGTATTAAAGAAGCATCTACAGACCAAAAAATACTTCCAACTACGACGGAAGAGCAATTAAATGAAGAAGATGCGGAAAAAACAGTCGATCAATAAGTAAAATTAGATGCCCGTAGCAGTATTGCTACGGGTTTTATGCTACATAGCTAATTTCAGCGGAGGTCTATTCAAATGAAAAAACTACTCTTTCATCTTATCGTTATTTTTGGTGCGATTAGTACAGCGGTAACAATGACGACGATCGATATGTCAAAGGGGATAATTATCCTCACAACGGTTATTTATGTTTGTATTTTTGAAGGCTTATATATATTTATGGCGCCGCGTTTAATAATGGCTGAAAGAAAACGAAACATTAGAAAATATCCGTTGTTGCAAAAATTAATTGATAATGAGAAATCAAGCATCACATTCGATAATGATGAAACGATTTATAATGCAACGTTTTTAGGATATAGCTCACCAAAAGATGTGAAAAACATCGATATAGAAATCTTAATTCCAAAGCAAGCAAAGATCGCGGCATCAAAAAAAATAAAACAGGTAAGCCTTGCTCAAATTAAAGAAGTAAAAATAATGAAACGTTAGTATAAAATTGTAGGCACTGAAGTAGCTTACGTTTTAAATTTTAGATAAAAAACAAGGCACTTTCTGTTCAATTTGAACGGAAAGTGCCTTATTTCTTGGGCTATTAATCAGTTTCTTGAAATATAGCCTGCTCCTCATGTTCAGTAGATTTGATTGGAACGGAATCAATAAAAGCGAGGACAGGAACGATTTTCGTTTCTGTCCTCGCTTTTGTTTACCTAAATGGACTTTTTCAGTGCCCTCCAAAAATTGTACGAGCGTTTTTTATTTTATTTACATACATTTACAATCGTTTACATAGCGTTATCTATTTTCAATATGCCGTTAATATGCCCTTAACAATTATTCTGTAAAGTATGAATTGTAAGAAAAAAACAAATCAGAAAATTAAGGAGGTCAAATTATGAATAAGTGGAAATGTTTAGGTGCAACAGTAATCTTAGGTTCAGCATTATTACTTGGAGCGTGTGGTGATGATTCACCGGAAGCTAATGCCGGTACAAATGGAAATGCTGGCTCTGGTACATCAACTGCGCAACAAAGTAATACTGAAAAACAACTATCAGGCACTGTTCTCGGGGACGGATCTTCAACGGTAGCACCGATTACAGAAGGATTAGTAGAAGAATATGCAGGCGTTCAAAAAGATGTACAAGTTGCGGTAGGTATTTCTGGTACTGGAGGTGGATTTGAAAAGTTTATCAATGGTGAGACAGATTTTTCAAACGCATCACGCCCAATTAAAGATACTGAAAAGGAAAAATTAGAGGCTGCGGGGGTTGACTTTACAGAAATTCAATTAGCTTACGATGGACTTACAGTAGTAATCCATAATGAAAATGACTGGGCCAAGGAATTAACTGTTGAACAGATAAAGAAAATTTGGTTGGAAGATGGAACAATTAAAAAGTGGTCTGACATTGATCCAACTTGGCCAAAAGAAGAAATTGTTTACTATTCACCAGGAGTTGACTCAGGAACATTTGATTACTTTGATGAAGTAATTTTAGATGGCGGTGATTTAGTAAGAAATGCTGCATTATCAGAGGATGATAATGTATTAGTACAAGGTGTAATGAATGACAAGTATGCAATTGGATTCTTTGGCTACGCGTACTTCCTTGAAAATAGCAGCAAGCTTCAATCTGTAGCAGTTAATGGGATTGAACCGAACGCTGAAACTATTGAAACAGGTGAATATTCACCATTTTCACGCCCACTATTTGTCTATGTGAAAGATAGCGCAGTAAAAGACAATGACGCATTTTATGACTTTATGACCTATACAATGGACAATGCAGGTGAGATGGCTTCATTAACTGGGTATGTAAAGCTTCCAGACGAACAGTATAAAAAAGGGCAAGCAGCTTTAGAGGCTTTACGCTAAAACGGAGAAACTCGGGTAAGTTGTCACTACTTACCCGATTTTAGTTATGATGAAAAAGGAGTAATACTATGGGACAAAAAACGGTTCAACAATTAATCGCAAATGCAAAAAATCGTAGGGGTAAAAAAGCAATCGAGAAAATAACACCAACCCTACTATTTTTTGCCGCAGCGATTTCTGTTTTGACGACATTTGGCATCGTTTTTACATTGATTTTTGAAACGTTCGAGTTTTTTCGACGCGTGTCAATATCTCAATTTTTAGGAACAACAACATGGCTCCCGTTTTCAAGTAATAAACCGATGTACGGTATTTGGCCATTAATTCTTGGTACGCTAAAAGTTACATTAATAGCGGTGCTGGTTGCTGTTCCACTTGGCTTAGGTGCTGCTATTTATTTAAGTGAGTTTGCTACAGATAAAATCCGTCGAACAGTTAAACCAGTGCTAGAGGTTCTAGCGGGTGTACCGACTATCGTATATGGATTTTTTGCCCTAACATTTATTACACCATTTTTTCAAATGATTATCCCAGGGTTAAAAATATTTAATGCAATAAGTCCGGGGATTGTCGTAGGCATTATGATTTTACCAATGATTGCATCCCTTTCAGAAGATGCTTTGAGTGCCGTACCAAAAAACATTCGGGAAGGTGCATTAGCGTTAGGTGCAACTCGCTTTGAAGTATCGGTGAAAGTGATTTTACCAGCGGCGTTATCTGGTGTAATTGCATCAATTGTATTAGCTATTTCCCGGGCAATAGGAGAAACGATGATTGTCTCAGTAGCAGGAGGATCCTCACCTAAGTTTGATGCTGAATTTACAGACTCCATTCAAACGATGACAGCGTATATTGTGCAGGTGGCGACGGGTGATGCAAGTTATGGCTCAACAATATATTATTCGATTTATGCTGTAGGATTCACCTTGTTTATCTTTACGTTATTCATGAATTTGCTAGCGCAAAGGATTTCAAAGCGCTTCCGAGAGGAGTATTAATATGCAAGCAATGAATCAGGAATTCGTTTTAAAAAGAATGAAGCGAAGATTAATATTTAATAAAATATGGCGATTGATATTTTTCTTTGCCATCGTAATGGCACTATTTTCTTTAGCTGCATTGCTCATACGTATTATTACACAAGGATTTGGCTATTTAAATTGGGATTTTATCACGAATTTTGCATCACGCATTCCCGCCAATTCGGGAATTAAAGCCGCATTAGTCGGCACAATTTATTTAATGTTAGTTGTTGCGCCTGTTTCGATTTTTTTAGGTGTAAGTACGGCAATATACTTAGAGGAATATGCAAAGAAAAATAAGCTTAATGATTTTATTCGAATGAATATCGCAAACTTAGCTGGCGTTCCGTCAATAGTCTTTGGTTTATTAGGATTAACGATCTTTGTGCGTATGTTTGAATTAGGTAAAAGTATATTAGCTGCTGGATTTACAATGAGTTTGCTTGTTTTACCGATAATTATAGTTGCTGCACAAGAGGCGATACGTGCGGTTCCAAATGAACAACGTGAAGCCTCGTTTGGGATGGGGGCATCGAAATGGCAAACAATTTTACGAGTGGTACTACCAGCAGCAATTCCAGGGATTTTAACGGGCAGTATTTTAGCACTTTCAAGAGCAATCGGCGAAACAGCGCCACTTGTGGTCATTGGAATTCCTGTCATTATTCAATTTTTACCAGATAACTTGATGAGTACATTTACTGCTCTTCCGATGCAGATTTTTGAATGGGCGAAACGACCGCAAGAAGAGTTCCAATACGTTGCGGCGGCGGGTATTCTCGTCTTAATGACCATGCTGATTCTGATGAATTCAGTTGCGATTTATATTAGAAATAAATATCAAAAAAGATATTAGGAGGTATTCTTTTGATTCAATTAACTGATAAGAAAATTATACAACCCCTGAAACAATTAGAAAATTTAAAGGAAACTGTATTTAGTACAGAAGATTTTAATTTATGGTATGGAGAAAATCATGCGCTGAAAAGCATCAACTTAGAGATGAAAGAAAATGAAGTGACGGCAATCATTGGGCCGTCGGGCTGTGGGAAATCAACGTATATTAAAGCGTTAAATCGTATGGTGGAACTTGTTCCATCTGTCAATACAAGCGGGATAATTAAGTACCGTGAGCGCAATATATTTTCAAAAGATTTTGAGGCAGAAGAATTAAGGACGCATGTAGGCATGGTGTTCCAGAAGCCAAATCCTTTCCCAAAATCAATTTACGATAATATCACGTATGGCCCGCGTATTCATGGCATAAAAAATAAAAGGGTACTTGATGAAATCGTTGAAAGATCATTAAGAGGTGCCGCCATTTGGAGCGAAGTAAAAGATCGTCTATATGACAATGCGTATGGCCTTTCAGGTGGTCAGCAGCAACGAATTTGTATTGCACGCTGTTTAGCAATTGAGCCAGATGTTATTTTAATGGATGAGCCGACAAGTGCACTCGATCCAATTTCCACTTTAAAGATAGAAGAGCTAATTCAACAGTTAAAAGAACAATATTCTATTATTATCGTAACCCATAATATGCAACAAGCTGCGCGTATTTCAGATAAAACAGCCTTCTTTTTAAATGGAGAGGTCATTGAATACGATACAACGAATCGAATTTTTAGTACTCCGAGAGATCAACGTACAGAGGATTATATTTCAGGGCGCTTTGGATAAGGGAGGATATGAAGGTGAGTATACGCGAACAGTTTGAGCAGGAGTTGATTCATGTACAGCAACAATTTATGGTGCTATGTGATTTAAGCGCTCAGGCATTACAACATGCAGGGGAAGCTTTTTCAAAAAGGAATACTGACTTAGCCTTAAGAATCATTGAACAAGATAAACACATCAACCGCTTGGAAGAGGAAATTAATGATCGAGTAATTCTTTTAATCACAAAGCAACAGCCTATGGCGAAGGATCTTCGTAGGCTAGTCGTACTTATAAAGGCAGCTAGTGATATGGAGCGTATAGGTGATTATGCGGTGAATATTGCGAAACAAACGATTCGCATAGGCAATAGAGATTTTGTGACGTCAATTGAGCCGATTGAGCAAATGTTTGCGCTTACGAGTACGATGCTCTGCAATATAAGTGATGCATTTATAGAAGAAAATATACAAAAGGCAACAGAGTTTGCAGATTACGATGATGAAGTCGATACACTCTATGCGAACACACTGCAAAATTATATGAAGGTAACAGCTGTTGCACCAGAATCTACTTCGCAAATTACGCATTTGAGTTTTATTTGTATGTATTTAGAGCGTTGTGCGGATCATACTACGAATTTAGCTGAGCATTTAATTTACTTAATAAAGGGTGCACATTTAGAATTGAATTAATTAGAAAATAGAAAACAACCAATCATAAACAATGTGATTGGTTGTTTTTCTGTTTTTTTATGCAGAAGGAAAGCTAAATTACCCTTAATCTATTTGGAAATAGCATTTTTTGCCTTAAGGAAGTAAAATAGAATACAGTATGTTAAACAACTAAGTAATTTTAGGAGGAAATCTCATGTTAAAAGATGTTGTATTTGCACAATTAAAGCAAGCAATGAAAGATAAAGACGTTTTAGCAAAAGGCGTATTACAATTGGTGAAGGCTGCACTTGATAATGCTGAAAAAGAAAAAGGTTCAGCGTTAACAAATGAAGAAGAAATTGCAGTAGTAAATCGTGAAATGAAGCAAACAAATCAAGCATTAGACGGCGCTAAATCAGCAGGTCGTGAAGATTTAATTGAAAAAGAAAATAAAAAACTTGCCTTGTTAAAATCATTTTTACCTGAGCAGTTATCAGAAGAAGCAGTCGAAGCGAAGTTGCGTGGAGCAGGTATTACTGCTGAAACTACAATGGGTGAGGCAATGAAAATTGCTAAAACGCTATTACATGGTCAAGCAGATGGCGCAACACTTTCAAAAGTAGTAAAGCTAATTTTAGCGAAATAAATAGTTGCCTATGTATTAGGTAATGTAATCTTAAAAAGGATTGCGAGTGACGGATTTGAATGCAAAACGAGTGGAGATTGAATGTAATTCATGCAAAGAACGCCTTGATGTCGATTTTAATATCGCGGATTATTCCTCGGAAATTTCAATTATAAATGGCGAAAAGAGTGAAAAACGTATTTTCTTAAAGCAATGTGATGAATGTGAACATATGAATTATATTGTAAGTGAGGATCCCGAAGAATGGGGCGATCGACAAGGGATAAATACGAAGAAAATAGTGATGGCTGGCGGATTTTCTTGTCTAGTTCTTATTCTCTTATGTGTTGTTGTAGCCTTTTTTGCCGGACGCGGAATCCTTGTATTATTTGATTGGCTTTTTTAAACAGACGGGACATTAATAAAAGGCGGTAGCATTGTTTTTCCTATGCTACTGCCTTTTTAAATGGTTAAATTTCTGTCGGACAATGCATCGCTGCCTTTGCTTCGTGCCATGGAATTGTATAACCTTTGCCCTTTGCGCAGAAAATACTATTTGAACTGTATTCAAGGTCGACGTTTTTATCATAGCCACGCATCTCCGTGATTTCGTCTGCGTTGTGACATACATTATAGCCAGCGGGCTGCAATGAAATGGAGCCTTTGCCACTCGTATAGGCTAAAAAGATTTGGCTGTAATCGATAAAATTGACGACTGGAACTGTGCCTGTCAACATTCCGTGTGTTTCAGTTAAAATTGGATCATTAAACTGTCCAAAAGCTTTTTGAATATCGGTCATCATACGCCCTAAGTGCTCAATTTCAGCACGCATTTTAAATGTATAATACGGCTCAAGTAGAACATTTTCTGCCTGTTCAAGCCCTTGACGTAGTGCACGGAATGCTGCCTCGCGGAAATCGCCTCCTGATGTATGTTTCTCGTGTGCCCGCCCTGTTAATAATGTGATATGCACGTCAGTAACAGCTGAGCCTGTTAATAATCCGTGATGAGCCCGTTCCATTAAATGATGTTGAATCGTCCGTTGATGACCAGGTAACAATGCATCCGCATGGCAAATCGATGAGAAAGTAATCCCTTTACCCCGTTCATTTGGTTGAAGCGCTAAATGAACTTCTGCATAATGCTTCAAGGGCTCAAAATGACCATAGCCATTCACCTTGTTCGCGATGGATTCCATATAAATTATTGTGGGTTTATCGAAAGTGACTTGTAGATTAAAACGGTCCTTTAAAATTGTTGTTATGACTTCGATTTGTATGGCACCCATAAAATGAACGTGAATTTGCTGAAGTTGTTCTTGCCAAAGGACTTTTAAAGAAGGTTCCTCTGTCTCCACTAAATAAAATGTTTTTAATAGATCTCGAATATGGAGTGGGCCATCGTAATGAACTTTTGATTGGAGCAGTGGCTTTAACTCAAAAGGTGTTGAAATCTTTTCACAACCAATGTAATCACCAATTTGAAACGAAGTAAGTCCTTTTACGGCAAAAAGGTCGCCTGCCTCAACGTGTTGAACTTGCTCAAAGTGCGAGCCATTATATACACGTATTTCATTCATTTTTTCTAACCTTTCACCATGGGTAAATTCTGCTCTTGCTTGAACAGTTCCCTGTAACGCCTTTAAATAGGTGATTTTTTGTGCCCCTTCATGGCGGATTTTATAAACTTCGCCTGCAAATGTGGGGCTTGTATCGTAGTTTGTTGTAGATAATGTATGTACTACTTCAATGAAGGTATCGATACCTTGATCTTGCAGTGCAGAACCATTCATGCATAGGAAGAGTTGGCGCTTTTTGATGAGGTTTTTAGCAATTACTATTGTTTGCTCGACATCCCAATCGCCCTGTAAATAGGTCGTTAATGCATCTTCATCAAGTGCTACAATACGTTCTGTAGCATCTTCTGTGAAAGGAAATTGATTAATATGCAAGAAGTTATCGCCCATCAGTGCTAAGTCCTGCATGACGTTGTCTACTGAGGCACCGGCACGGTCAGTTTTATTAATAAAGATAAATGTAGGAATTTCATAGCGTTGTAATAAATGCCAAATCGTTTCTGTATGGCCTTGTATCCCTTCAACTGCGCTAATTAGCACAATTGCATAATCCATCACACGTAGGGCACGTTCCATTTCAGAGGAGAAATCGCTATGCCCAGGTGTATCAATTAAATTATAAGTAGTTGAACCGAGTTGAAAGCGTCCTTGCTCGGCGAAAATTGTGATTCCTCGACTGCGTTCGATATCATTAGAATCTAAAAATGCACTTTGATGATCGACACGACCGCGTGTTTTAATACTGTTTGTTTTATATAAAAGTTGCTCGCTAAATGTGGTTTTACCAGCATCAACATGTGCTAGTACACCAATTGTTTTATACATGATAATCCGCCTTTTATTCATAATCTGTTTTATCGTACCATTATTGCAAGGAGCAGTATAGGACGCTTTAAAAACGTAAGGCAAATTAATTGTATTTTCATAAATACGATATAAAATAGTTTAAACAACAGTTTTTCAAAGAATTCTACCAATAATTCTACGATCAATGAGTTAGTTGCTGTTCTTTGGTGAAAGATGAGGCGAGAGTATTGAAAGAAAATGTTCAACAAGTATTTACTGATGAAATGCTGAGTTTTTTATATAGTAGTACTGTTTTTCAATCGTTTAGTGAGGAAGAGCAAAGATCGTTTATTAAAACACACGAAAAGAATGTACACTTTCATGAAATTATAGACGTTGCAAAGTCATTGCAGGAAGTAATCTTCGAGGTAGAACAGACAATGGATGAACTGACTGATGAAGTGCAACAATTTTTTGCACAACCAAAGAAAAGTATACTTAATCGCGTGAAAATAGAAGAAAATATTATTTATGTACCATTTGATCGTTACCTAAAAGATGCTGCACCGTTAGTGGTTTGTGTTCAACAAGGGGAAGCGATGAAAGAGGTAGAACAGTTTTGCAAAGGCATGATGATGTCTCTTTTTGATCTATGCTTGCGCCAACGTAGAGATTTAATTATTATCCCGTTTGCTGAGGAGATGACGACCTTGAAGTTTGAGTATGGCCATTTTTCAATTCAAACATTTGATCGATTTATCCAACACCATTTTGGAGGAGAAGCAAGGTTAATTCCAGTCTTAAACTATGCACTTGAACTGTTTGATGCAGCTGAGGAGAAAGAGAATGCCGAGCTAATGCTTATTACAAATAATCATTTTTCGGATTACGATGAGGAAGTTTTAGCATCTTTTGAAACTACTTTAGCCAATCGCCATATTAGCGTATCTGCGATGGCGATGAGCGAAGAGTTATTTAATCATCAACCACTGCATTTCTTAAATAAAGTATTTTTTGTAAATGAGTAATCGTGTGATTTATGTGTAGGAATACACATAAATCGCGCTTTTTTTATACTTAAATGTAAAAACAAGGGGGATATGTAAAAAATGAGGTTCAACACCATAACTTGGGGTTGACCTTATAAAAAATCAATAATTTTACAGTTAAGTATAGAATAAAAGCGAAAACTCACGTATCGTAATTGTTGTCGAGACAAACCACGAGAGGAGTTTTCGCTTTGTACTCCAAGTTTATCAAATTGATTCTACCGTTACCATCTTTTTTTGAGATTGCTCTACCATCTGATGAGGAACCAAATGTATTTCGAGTGGCCGCTGCGCCACAAACAATTTCCTGCCCGATTTGTGAAGGGGCTACGATTTGCCATGACCGTACGCTACGTCGCTTTCGTCACGGGTATGCTTGGCATATTGGTGTGCTTTGGATTGAATTATTTTTGCCACGCCAGCGTTGTAAAACGTGTAGTTTCACCTTTACATTTGACTATGAATTAGGGCTTGTCCGTTCATCAACTGAGTCATTTCGTCGTGAAATTACGAAGCGATGTCATGGTCGTTCAATCGCTGATGTAGCACGTGAATACGAACTGCCCTATACAACGGTTGAACGCTGGTTTTACACGTATGCATCGGATCAATTAGTCGAAGAAACGGCCAAACATATTTGTGTGGATGAGTTCGCTTTACGTAAAGGGCATAACTATGCGACCAGTGTTTTAAACGCTGAAACAGGGCGTATTTTAGCCATTGTTCCTCATCGAGATCAAGCAGCGATTGAAGCAGTTTTAAAGAAAGTAACAGGCAAAATCCGAACAGTCATTAGTGATTTTGCTCCTGCAATGGCAGGCGCAATTAAAGCCGTATATCCAACTGCTATTCATGTGTTGGATCGTTTTCATTTGGTTCAGTTTTTCACAGATGCCCAACAGCGCAGACGGCGCTATTTGGGAGAAGCGAAAAAACAGCACAAATCGCGTTTTATAGACCGGTGTTTAGCTCGGAAGCCTGAACAATTAACAGAGGAAGAACGTGGTTTTGTACACGAATGGCAACAGGAAGATAGCCATACAAAGCACATTTACCAAGCGCTTAATCACATGCGCTATGTGTTAAAAGCGACGACAATGACACAAGCCAAAAAGCGATTAAAGGATTGGATAAAACGTTACCAATTTCACCCTTGTGGTGTAGTCGCGAAAATTGCCAAAACCGTGATTGTACGTGAGATTGCGATGATTGAAACTATCCAATCTACCTTCTCAAACGGCATTATGGAAGGCACAAATAATAAAATTAAACTTATTAAAAGGCGTGGTTTTGGCTACCGAAATGATGCCCATCTGTTCCTTCGATTACGATTGGAAACAGGACATTGATTTTGTCATCCCCGACTTTTGGTGATGAACCCATTTTTAAACAATTTAAATTGCGAATAATTAGAATATTTCTACATTAACGAGCAAAAAAAGCAATTCAGCGCATATGCCTGAATTGCTTTTTTTATTGAGCGTACCCCACTCTATTACTTAATATTCGTCGTCACGGAAACCGAAATCTCGTAGATTCCCTTGCTTGTTGCGCCAATCTTTTTGCACTTTCACCCAAAGCTCTAAATAAATCTTTGAGCCAAGTAGCATTTCGATATC
>JAZLIT010000159.1:0-10549 GCA_045617525.1 Solibacillus sp.
AAAATTCCATTTTAAAAGTGTTCAAATGCCATAAATGCCATTTTAAAAACGCTCAAATGCCATAAATGCCATTTTAAAAACGCTCAAATGCCGTAAATGCCATTTTAAAAACGCTCAAATGCCATAAATGCCATTTTAAAACGCTCAAATGCCATAAATGCCATTTTAAAATGCTCAAATGCCATAAATGCCATTTTAAAATGCTCAAATGCCATAAATGCCATTTTAAAAACGCTCAAATGCCATAAATGCCATTTTAAAATGCTCAAATGCCATAAATGCCATTTTAAAAACGCTCAAATGCCATAAATGTCAAAAATGTCATTTCAAATTCCGTTCAAATCACATAAATGTCAAAAATGTCATTTCAAATATCGCATTCATAATAACTGATTTAAGGGGTGTATTTGTAATATCAAAAAGAATGAAATTGAGTTTATGATAATAGAAATGGATAAAAGTCATAATTAGTATTTTATTTAATAGGTGGAGATTGAAAAAACGTATGTGTAGCATCGAAATTAATTAGCTGGGTATTGATTGTTAGATCGTAGCTAAGAAATCAATTGAAACGATATGGACAATTAGGAACCTTAATAAAAGGATTACTTATATAGGTTCTGGTGCAAATATGATTTGTTAGAAATATAGCCCCTCATTACCCTATATATCAGGGAGTTATGATACTACCCCAAATAATCTATGTATGAATTCAATTTCGTTTTTGACAGACTTCTCCCTTTGGGGAAGTTGTTCTTTTTTGAGCATATGCATCACTTCTATACCATATATAATTTGTTTGGCTGTTCGAAATGTTTTTAATCCTAGCATAGACCGGACTCGCTTCTTGATAAAGCGGTGGTCTTGCTCCACAATATTATTCAAATACTTCTGTTGGCGGACTTGTATACCTTCTGGTATGCTCTTCTCTTCTTTCAACTGTTCTATTGCTACTGGATAAGCTGGGTTCTTATCAACGGTGATAACACGAGGCTCAGACACATGACTACACTGCAAAGCCTTCTTGAAGAAATCTTTTGCAGCCTGTTTATCTCTTGTTTTACTTAGATGAAATTCAATTGTGTCCCCTTCAGAATCGACTGCACGATAAAGATACATCCATTGCCCCTTTACTTTGATGTATGTTTCATCGACTCTCCAGGAATCATTTGTTGGTCTCAGATGTGGTCGTATTCTTGTATCTAGTTCAGGTCCGTATTGATGAACCCAACGCATAATTGTTGTATGAGCCATCAACAAGCCCCGTTCTTCCATCATTTCCACCAAGTTACGAAAACTAAGGTTGTACCGCAGGTACCATCTCACTGTTAACAAAATAATCTCCGGTTGAAAATGTTTCCACTTGAATAACTGTTCCTTATCCATACTGATTACGCCCCTTTTTAGAGTAATAGTGTTAGTATGACCATGCTTTAGAGGTTGATTGCAGTTGTTTAGATATTTTTGCACCAGAACCAAGAATGATACGTTAAGTGGACTTGTAACGAAGTACCAGGGTTACGCTGAAGAAAACGAAGCATTAAAAACGGCTTTTGCAGCTGAAAAGGCCTCCCTTGTGCAGCAATTAAACGAGCAACAAACAGTTTCTTCCGACCAAATCCGTCAATTAGAGCAAGCACAGCAGCAAGCAAATGAGCGTGTTCGTGAATTAGAAACAACGTTAGAAAACCCCAGTTAAACTATACGCGTGAAATTGAAATCATGCAGGAGCGTAAAGATCTTGAACGCGAGAAGGCCCTGGTAGAAGTAGAACGAACGTATCAAGCAAAGTTACAAGCCCAAAATGACAAGTACAACGATAAAGTCGCTGAAATGCATGTGGAGAATGAGCGAATCAGACAGAATTACGAAAGCCGTTCGGAAAACTTTAATAAGGACAATAAAAAATAGGGGAATGCGTACACATTAAATACGAGGAAAACATTATCCGTTTTTTACACTTAATGTTCCCAAACGAGGCTTTGGGAACTAATACCCCTTATTCAATTGAAATTGAATAAGGGGTATTTTGGCTGCTTGTGAACGATAAGTTTTAATCTAATTTTTTTATGAGTTAAATGAAATGTCATTAAAATGCTTTTTAATTAGTGCTAATTCTGGGTTAGATAAATCTACTCCTATGTGCATTGTTCGATTAGATTTAATATGTCTTTTTATCTTAATATAATCCAAATTCATCTCTACTTTACTATAAAGATCTTTAGTTATTTCAATCTGTGGTGGTAAACTTAAATACTTCTCAAATTTTTCATTTGATAACTCACCATTATACAAATCAAATTTAACACTTGGAATTTCTATTTCTTTTTGATTCTCAAAATATTTTAGAGTAGGAGGATCCCTATCAATAAACTTCACAAACGAAGACTCATCGACTATATGAACACCATTAATATATATTGGAGAACCAACCATTGACGTAGTTAATAAAATACGGTGGACTTTATTTGGTGTAAATTGCCTATTTAAACCTAGCTTCTCGTTTACAAAAATTATGTTTTCCTCATAAAAATCTGCTATTCTATTTAACTGATAAGTTTCATCATATAATTTATGTAAGTGATTAGCGTGTTGCCTTGCTGAAAACGGTTGTACATGGGCCTTACATTCAATAAAATATAAATCCCCATCAAGTTCAAATACTATATCACATTCATATTCTTCTTCCACCTTTTTATATAAGGTAGTATTATTAATATTTCTTAAGCTCAGAGACTGTTTCATTCTTTCCTCAAATTCAATTCCTTTAAATGCTAAATCAACATTTCTATTTAAGAAATTAGAAGCTAACGCTCTAGTTGGATCAGCATGAACAATTAAAGATGGTACTAGCACTAAACACTCATCAAATTGTATGAATGGACAATCTATTAAATCTTGGCTTTTATTATCAAAAGTGAAGATTTTAATTATTTCTTTTGCTTGCTCCTTACTAAAACCATTTTGTTGGAATAACTTCTCCCACTTACCCATAGGTTTACAAATACAAACTTTATCTAAGTTATAAGTAGCTAGTTCACCTCTCCTGCTTAAAAACTTTTCTGATTCACTAATTAATAATCGATAAGCGCTAACCCAATCCATCAATTTAATACCCTTTATTTCACGCTGTAATAAAGGGTCTCCAAAATAGAGTACCCCAAATGAGTAGTCTAATTCTCTATTTATTATACTTAAGCCCTTTTTAGGATCTATATTAGCCTTCAAAATAGAATCTTGTACGCTATATATTCTCCCCATTTGCCAAGCTTGTCGAAGATTTAGAAATCTCTCATTCGAAACTAAATTGTTAAGTTCAAATTTTTCATCCATTATTTCAAAACATATTTTCCCTCGTGCGTCCCTGCTAACGCTCACATCTGAATACTGCCAGTATTCTAGCACATCATGAATATTATTATAAAATTCACTAAAAAATATATGATACCATGATGATTTAAGTGTTTTCGGAGAAATATTTCTCTTAATATTCTTGAATCCATAATTTTTATATTTGAAATATTTTAATATCATACCCGTTGATTCTGTTGCAGAGTTAAATAATGCTTCTCTTACATTTACATCTGCACCTGTAATATTAGGAGGAAGTTTTAATATATTCTCTTCGATTTTATCCATTTTAAACGAGCCAAGATAAATTTCTAATGAAATTAAATAAGCAGCAACTTTAGAGTCATCTTGAATCTGTTCAAATTCTTTAAAGAACTCTTCTCTCCCCTTCGTAAAACTCTCAAACACATATTCTATTGACACTGAGTCTGATATCAAATTATATAATTTTTCAACTTCAGAAACCTTAACTTGAGTTAACAAATGTTTTAACACTTCATCAAATTGCTTTCGTCTCTTTGCATTATTGAAGATATTGACAGCTAAACCAGAAGATTTAAGTACAGTAATAGCTTCTTCAATCCCTCCACTACTCAAAGCCTCATCTATTAATGATATAAAGTTTTTTGTTCCTTTTTTCAAAGTATTTTCGTATTTATAAAAATCATATCTTTTAATATTTGTAAGTGGCATTTTTTTCTCCTATTTATTTACTATTATTTTCATACTAAATACAAGGATTCGAACCGCACCAGTACCCACAAAACTATATTTCGATTCGTCTGAAATCCTTATAAGTTCGAATTCAGCAAAGCCAAAAAAAAGTCACTCTAATAAGTTTCGAAGCTGGCGTATTGTCGAGCATACCCATGTTCAAAATATGAACCTTTATGTCCTTATAAACCCCCCACCCCCGTCTAAAAGGACGGGATTGACGTTGGGAGGCGCTCTTTGGGTGGAAGGGGGCAAATTCAGTCGGACGCTCCGCTTATAAACTGCTTCATTTCATTATCTATTTTCCCTACTAAGTCCTGTTCTTCGATAGTCAATAATAGTTGTTTACCTTTTTCTATCCAATCATCCCCATTCCCTGTTAATTTATTAAAGCAAACACCTATTCTTATATAACAAATTCCTAATTGAACATAAGCTCTCTCCATCTTACATAGATTAATTGATTCTTCTAGCTCTACTATAGCCTTCTCAAACATATTTTCCTTCATAAATAGATAAGCAATATTTGTATGCATATTTATCTTGATACGTTGTAGCCTAAATAAATTTCCGTACTTTTCAATAGATCGGTCCATTAACTTTCTTATTTCCAGAATCGTTTCTAACGGGAAAATAAATAAAATTGCATTAAGCATATAAATATCAGCGACATATAATGTATTGCGTTTGGAGAGATTTTCCCAAACTTTATTAGCAGATACACTCGCTGCTGAAAAGTCATTTGTTTCCAACAATAAGAGGAATGATTGGCATAAGTGATGAACTTCTTCAATCATATAATCTTGTGTTGGATGCGCTTGTAAATACTTTTTTGCTAAGTTTAAAACTTCTTGTAAAACAGTTCGATCATTATAAGACATATTAAAAAACTTTTGAATAATTTGCTCGCGTAGTGGGAATTGATAGCCATTTTTAACATATAAAAGCTCTTCCAAGGTCATATCAATTCTTGTCAAAAAATTAATAAAAACTGATGCGCGAATTTCTGTTTTTCCGAGTTCAAATTTAGAATATGCACTTTGAGTCATAAAAGAGTCTATTACATATTTTTGAGATAACCCCTTATTTTCACGTATTTCTTTTAACTGTTTACCTAGCATTATTCTCCTCCCGAAAAGTCAATTTTGACTACTTTTAAATTCTACCAACCCCCATATATTACCATACAGAAAAGGGAGGTGGGGGTGAAATATGTTAGAATCAATCTTATCGTTACTAGAAATATGGTTAATCGGTGTAGGACCATAAGTTGAAACTATCAGAAAAATTCTAGGAGAAAAAAGTGGAGTATTCGTAATAATGTGTGGAAACAAAGGAATTAATCCTCTGTAAGCCTACTTATAGAATAATATGGGATGCCAATTCCATAGTTCCATTTTTTATGGTTGTCGCATCATATCTAACATGCCATCATAATTAAATCATTCCACTTTAACTTTAATTAAATATCTCATTATGCTAGTTGTCTATAAATAATATAATTGCACCGAAACAGTGAGCGTATTTAAACTGCAAGCAACGGTCTAGCCATTTTTCAATAAGCTGTTAGAAGTACTGACACTAAATTGTAGTTAATTTACTTTGTTGTAGGTAAAACTTGATTTTGAGTAATAAATATAAAAAAGGGGTTTTTATTATGTTAAAAATGAAGAAATTCTTATTTCCAGTGTTAATGATTATAGCTGCTGTTTTTTCTAATTTTTCTCCATCAATTAATGCTTCTGCCCAATCTAATGCCACTTCGGATATTTCTATAGTAATCGGCTTTTCAGCTCAAGAAAAGATTGATGCAACTTATCGTTTAGTAGAAGCAGGTAAAGGAACTGTTGCTCCATTGTCTGCTCTAGAATTGGAAGAATCGACTGTGTACACTGTCGGTGGCGGAGTTACAGTTGTTACTATTCCTTTGCACGAGGAGTACAGTCTTCCTAGTAACATTACAGTGTTCTTCGATGAGGATAATAAAGTATTACAGACAAATGAAATGTTAGTTACTAAGAATGATTTAGGGAACTTCCAAGTTTCGACTTATCTGAACGGAACGCTTGTTAATTCTCAGGATTCTGGGCTTGCTTATATGACGGATGAAGAATTACTTGCAGAAGAACCTACAATTCAACCAACGGGTTTTAAAGAAATAGCTGGTTGCTTAGGAGGAGTTCTTGGTGTAGGAGGCACAGCGGCATATATAATTGCAGTCGCTTGTGGCGGTTCATGTGCAACACCGACACCAGTTACAGCTGGAATTTGTGCTGCATGTATTGGTGCATATGCAACAATTGGCGGTGCTAGTATCGCTGGGGTTGTAGCATGTTTCGCACTTCTATAAGGTGATCCTGTGAATAAGATTTTAACGAAATTAATTTGGGTAATGGCTATAACAGGTTCTATTTTAATAATTTCGGTCCCGTTTTTGTTTAAATATCCAAGAGGAATTGCACTGCAGATTTCTATAGCCTCAGCATTAATATTCGTGGTATTAACTATTTGTGCTCTCACTTTTAAAAAGCGTTTTGAAAACGATTTAAAGTGATTAGATTAAAAATATTAATCCTTTTATCTAATTTTAATTTAAATCTAAAATGCGAAGCACGCAGAACTCTTTAAAGAGAGTTTTGCGTGCATTTTTTATAAGGGGATGGGTATTCTTTTTATTTCAATACAGGTGGCCAGTTTCTGCTGCTCAAGCTTGCTCCAAATAAAGACTCAGAAGGGTAAAACGTACAAATATCAAAAATCAGATAAAAAATACACGTATGGATTTTACAAAATTTGTGGAAATTCGCCGATAACCTTCTTCTTTTATTTACACTTTTGAAAAAGAAGGAGGATTCTTAATGAAAGATGCATCGATAAATGAGGGTTTCCATGATCGTATTGAATTTGCTGAAAAACTGTTTAAACAAAGCGAAGATTATAAAGAATTATTTCAGGAATGGGAGAAACGTTATTCAGTAGTGAAAGCCCTTCAAATCCTCTTAACGAAAGCAGGCAAAGGAAAAGGGGCATGACGTGATTGCGTGCAGATCGGCTACGCCGAACAGCCCTGCACCGGAACTCAGCGAACACGATCCCTTCACTGAATTCCTATCACGTCATGCCCCCCACTCATACATAATATGAAGCTCAACTCCCTTGTACTAGCGCTTTTAACATACATGAGCACACTAAGGACCTGTAGCTACAAATAAATGCCACCAACCTAACCAACAGCGTCTTGCCTTATAATTTTTATAAAAAGGAGGAAAATACTATGCTGAATCTTCTACTCATTTCATTAATATCCTATTACTTTGGCATCCTTATAAATGCAACATATGAGCTGCATTATCACCTGCAACAGCCATCGCAATACGCCCCGTTGTTCCCGTTGGTGTACCTTTATTCTCTAACGTAAAGGCTAATAGATTACTGAAAGCTTTAATCACTGGTCGCCTAAGCTGCTCAGTAACCCATATGCTTTCAACCGTACCCTGGTCAATTTCTTCAATCTGCTGATCTCTAAATAGATAATAGTTAGATGTATCCACAACAATGACTTCATCCCCAACATGTTCTAAGATGGGCTGGATCGTCGGAATAGCATGTAGTGGTACTGAGATGGTTAATACCTCAATATTTTGAGCGATGTCTTCTGGACTAACAGCTGTGCCATACGGAGCTGAATTCTCAGCATGGCGCATGCCCGGAGCGGCCCCAGCAGCCTATACAAATCTCGATAGCTATTTGGCTATTTCTATGCCGAATTTTGCTTAGCGTACAAAATTTCCGAAATGTTGGTTCTTTTCATTGTAAATCAACCTAAATCCGATGAAATCCATTATTCACTCAAATAACGCATAGCTAATTCCCAACGGTTTTCTCCATGTCCTAATTCTTCATGAATCCTGTTCATAATTCCCTTTACTTCCTCATAGATTTCTCTATCGTTTACCGACAAAATACCATAATTAGCTCTGCGACCTATCTTTCTATTATCCAATATTCGATGCATCATCAATTTTTGTTCTATAGACATTAATTCATTCGCTTTATTTCTTGCATAGTAATGTCTAAATCCATGACAACCACGATTATCTTGACTAATTCCAGCTTTTTTACAAGCTACATTTACTCCATCTCGAATTGTTGAAACGGATACATTCACAAGGGTTTCATTCATATTTTTACCGTTTAATAAGCTTTCTAATTTACTGTCAAATGAATGATCAATATTAATTTCACGAAAGCGGCCTCCTTTTGTAATACCTACCCCTTTCATAATTGATACATGCCAACCTTTGTGCGTTTTTATAAAATGTTCCGCTCTTATATTTGCAGCTTCTTTTACTCGTAAGCCTAAATTCACCATCAATTCGACACTTTTCAATACTTCTGCTGAAACATTATTCTTTATAAGGTCAATCTCCTCCTCACTATAAGCTCTATTTTTAACGTTCTCGCCCCCCTCACGCTTTTCAATGCGTTCATCTGGGGAAAATACTGTGAACTCTGTTAATGCGCCTGAAATACGCTCTACACGTTTGAAAAAACCCTTCTCCAATAATTTCAATGATGTTTCAACATTAATCCTATGTCCTTGGGAGATACCCTTCTCACTTAAATACTGTAGATACTTTTTATAATGCAGTTCTTTTAAATCTGCTATCGATTTCACCTCATATTCAGACCGACACCATTTAACGAAATTTTGACAATCCGACATTGTATTAGTCATTTGCTTTGTTGAATGGATTCCGCTATTGCCCACCTTTTTAGCGTCACGTTTCGAATAACCAATTTTATCAATCATGGCTAAAGATTCTTTCACTTCTCTTACAATCGATGTTCTGCCTCTACGTACCATAAATTCACCTCATAAATAAAAAAATTCGTCACTGCAGCCATAATCAAGAAACCTATAAAACCCAAATAATCCTCGCCTTGTCTTATAAGGTGACGGATATATATACATAAAAAGTTGTAATTAAAACATAAAAAATCTGATTAAACTTTCCGCGCTTTTTTTCCGAGGTGCGCCATAAAATCCTCGTATTCAAACCATATATATGGTTATAAAATACAGTCACGAACCAATACTTTATAACAAGTTACCACACACAAAATAATACCTATTCCTTACTCTATTTTGTTCTACCATCTCCCTTTTCTATTTTTTCACATACAAAAAGCCGACCAATAAAAAACATTAGTCAGCTTACCTCTCATGAATTTAATCATGTATTTTCGTACCGAATTTCAGTGCCTTAGTTCTCTTAATATATAAAAAAACGAACCTATACCATTTTAGGTATTACAGATCCGTTTTGTATGTTCTCGTTAAATTTTAAAAACGCCCCTATTACTATGAATAGACTCATTTTATAGATTCTCATAAATTTTAAAAACGTAAAAACTCTAATTTTAGAAGTAGCAAAATTATGCTAAATCGTTCAATTGGACAGAGATCACCCTACCCAGGTAAGCCCACAGGCTCAAATTTTACACAACGACTCCTACTAAAAATAGAGGGTCCATAACAATACAGAAAATAATATATATCAAGTATACACCCATTGCACAATAACCTACAACACCAAAAGAAACAATTTATATATATTGATGTACATTTTTGCATGATAGCCATGTTCGTCTAGCAAGGTACTTGTAATTGTTTAGATCTTTGAATTTGGCGTAGTATCATAATTCACAGTTGTATAGGGTAATGAGTCTCTATGTTTCTAACAAACCATATTTGCACAAAAAACATAGAGACTCATCATTTTCATTCCTTTCAATAGTTGTTGTCGTAAACACTATTTTACTAGGTTTGAATCGTTGAGTCTCTTTTTAGTGTTGCACTTAAAGTGTAAATTCAAGATTTATAAAATGGCTTTCCTGCTAGTTTATACAACTCCTAATATCCTCAGCAAACATCTTCGTTCCAGCAACACCCTTAACAAACTTTAAGTCTCCTTTAGCCGACCAATCAATCTCAGCCAAGTTTAATAGCTTATGAGCAATCTTTACTGAATCCGGCTGTTGTGACTTAGCTAGATAATTTTTATTAATCAATTCATTTCCCACAATAGCTAACGCATTTAAACAAGTAATATGCGTTAAACGATAGTTCTTGTAATCATCCCATTCATCCGGTAACAACTCTTTAATAAGATTGAAATAGAACATCGTAATATTTAAAAGCTTCTCTTTCGGAAGCTTGGCCAATTCAGATTTTTTTGTCAGCAAATTAACAATTTGATAAAGATTTTGCAAAGTAATATGTTTTTCTTTCGTACGTCTACCAATTAGCGTTCCTTTACTGAAGAAAGGACTTTCTGGCTTTAAGATAAGATTTGTGGCCACCCAACTGAAATCATCATTATCACGATTGAGATAACGACTCAACGATGTTCCGATACCTTTTGCCTTTGTATTTATAACGTCGAATAACTTAATTTCCTCATCTTCATCTAAATAATGA
>JAZLIT010000160.1:0-1783 GCA_045617525.1 Solibacillus sp.
TTTATATGTTGTCGGTCATCCGTTAAGGCATCAATGAGTGGCGCATAACAGTAGCCCGTAAACTTATCTCTTCCGAAGTCGACTCGATCTCGCCGGATGACCAGTCACTGTCAGTTTTATAACTATAAATTTAGGAGGTTATTTTTATTGTCGTTTAAAATCTTAAAATTTAATTGCTGTGGGCTTGATGTCCACAAAACATGGATCTATGCCTGCATTGGTATTACTGATTCCAACAACCGTACTGAATATAAGCAAGCTCGCTTTTCTTCCTTCACTAAAGGTCTGAATGAGCTGTGTGATTGGCTTGCTAAATACAACTGCAGTGATGTTTGTATGGAATCTACTGGCAAGTACTGGATCCCTGTTTTTAACGTCTTGGAGCAACACAATTTTTGGGTTACTCTATCTCATCCCAAATACACAAAGCCTATGAAAGGAAACAAAACTGACCGCAAGGATGCTAAATGGATTTGTGATCTTTATATGTGCGGGATGGTGAGTCCTTCCTTTATTCCCCCCGCTGACATCAGAGAATTAAGAGATTTGGTAAGATACCGATACAAACTCACTTGTATGATTACTGGTGAGAAAAATCGTGCTCAGAATTGTCTTACCGTATCTAACCTTAAGCTTGATGATGTCTTTTCTGATGTATTTGGTAAATCATCTCGTTCTATTACAGAACATATTTTGCAACACCCTGGAGAAAAATTTGATGTAGCACCATTTCTTCGCAAAAACTGTAAAACTCCTGTAGAAGAAATACAGGCAGCAGTTGATGGTACTATTTCCAAAGAACAAGCTGTTAAACTTAGACAGTGCCTTGATCACATCGATGAACTCAATAAGCACATTTCAGAAGTAGAACAGGAAATCCTTCGTCTCAGTGAAAAATACGAGGCTGCTTTAAACTTAATAAGGACTGTTCATGGATTCGATAAGAATCCTATGACTGCTATTCAAGTGCTTTCGGAGATCGGTGGTGATATGTCTGTTTTCCCCTCAGCCAAACGCCTTGTCTCCCGGGCCGGATGCTGTCCTCGTAATGATAAAAGCGATCGCAAAATCAAATCCACTAGGATTTCCCGTGCTGGTTCTTATTTTAAACCAGTTCTGGTACAAGTTGCAAATGCTTTAATCAAATCCAAGAAGCATCCTGAATTTACGAATCGCTACAAGCGTATCAAAGCACGCCGTGGTCACAAGAAAGCCATCATTGCAATCTGCCGTATGATCCTGACCGCTATCTGGCACATACTCTCAGATTTAAAACCATATACACCAGAAGGTTTTCTTGAATCTCGTCCTGTGAAGGAAGAAAAGATTCTTTCTACTTCACAGGCACTTAATCTTTTAAGACAACGTGGTTATGTCATCAAAGACGAACCATTAACAGTTCCCTGATTAGGTGTTGCGTTTATATTTGTTTTTTTTAACCACCCATAGGATGGTTTATTTGTTTTGCTCTTCTTTTTCTGGATAACCTCTACTTCTTTGTTTCAAACTTTATTCCTTATTACTTTACTAATTATATATCCTCTTAAACACTTCCTCGACTTAAAAACCTATATACACTACTTTTTCGCAAAATTCTATCTATAAACACCGATTCTTCTAACGAAAATATAGTATATATAAACATCATATTATATTGATATATTAAATACTGAATTTTATTATCAACAATTTTACCAAATACCCCTTTAAATCCCATCATATTTAATACTAATATAAAAGGAAATTTACATGACGCCTCATATAAATAATCATATACTAAGAC
>JAZLIT010000161.1:0-5710 GCA_045617525.1 Solibacillus sp.
GTCACGAAAATCTACACGACCTTCTGCTGTGAAGTAAAAGATGATTTTATTTCGATCAAATGTATATTCTACATCAACCAGCTTCATTTCAAGCTTATGCTCCACGATTTTTGTGTTGGCAAGTTCAAAAGCCTGTTTGGATTCTATGGCATTTTCCTCAACTTGTAGTCGATCTCGGTCATCTGCCGGACGGACTACTTGTTTTAAAGGTAATACGACATCACTTTCGCCCACTACCTTTAATGGTACAACTACCTTACCATATTCAATTCCTCTAGCCGTTTCTACAATAACGTATTGATTTTTCTCCAGTAGAAACGTTGAAGGATCGAAATAATATATTTTACCCGCTTTTTTAAAGCGAATTCCTACTACTTTATACAAAAGTATACCCCTCCTGCAGATTCAGCATAAGCTGCTCCATCAATAAAGTACGATTCATATTTCGATTTAACGATGCGCGTGCAGTTAAAATCGCCTGCATTTGTGCCGATAATCGCTCATAGCTCGTACGTAGTGCTATTTCTTGAAACGTTTGATACAGATCTGGGTAAGTTATTATGGCTTCTGGGTTTGCTTTAATCGCTACAATATCACGATATGCAAACAGAAGTAAGTCTAACGCTAACTCCATCTCTTCTTTTTCTTTAAATATAGGTAGCCATTCATCATGTACAATTAGCATTGCTTCATGCACATTTTTTCGAACTACCTCTATCAATTTTAACACTGTTTTTCGCATTAGTGCAAACTGCTCTTCCTTTGCCAATGAAATCGCTGTTTCTAACTCATTCGTCACCATACTCACAGTTGATGCCATCGAATGAGAAATATCATTATGTGTTAAATATTCCATTAAAACCGATCTAGGTAGCTTAGCGAATTTAATATGCTGACAGCGTGAACGAATTGTAGGCAAAATAGATTGAATTTGCTCCGTTAATAAAATAGCTGTAACGAGTCCATCTGGCTCCTCTAAAAACTTGAGTAGCATATTTGCAGAAGCTACATTTAATTTATCTGCATGATGGATGACGTAAATTTTACGTCCCGCTTCGACTCCAACCATTTTCATTTCAGAAATAAGTTCTCGTATTTGATCGATTTTAATAACGTTTCCATCTGGCTCTATTTGCTGAATATTCGGGTGATTTCCCGAATCCACACGTCTGCAGTTTCGACATGTTTCACATGGAACATTGTCATTACTTCGTTCACAGAGAAGTAATTTCACGAAAAATGTCATAACATCTCTCTTACCTGTCCCTTTTTCTCCATCAAAAATATACGCATGGGCCATTCGATTTTTTCCAAATATTGTTTGAAGTTGTTTCATTACTACGGGTTGTATTGTCAGAAGCTCATTCGTCATTTTCACCATTTTCTTCACCTTTTCACACTTACTTAGAAAAAAGCCCGTGTCTGTTATAAGATGAAGACACGGATTTTACATATAAAGGTTTATAAGTAAGCCTTTAATTTCACCTATTTTATCTAATAAATCAATTGTTTCTCTTTCTTCATTTAACAAATCTTCTGCCAATTGAACAAGGTGCTCGTCAATCGTTTCAACAATTTTCAAGCGACGCCCTTCTCCAAAACGATTCCATGTATGAGACTGTTTTGATTCAATTCCGAATTGTACTGTCTCTTCCATAAATTTTTTCACGAGGCGTTTAAAGCGTGCTAATTCACGCAAGCTTCTTGATTTTGCAACACGATCACCTGCAGTTGAAATATCTCCAAGTAATCTAGTTAGCTGCTCGGATTGCATTTTTGAGCCTTGTTTCAAAACCATATCACCAAAACGGTTGGTTGATTCTTTGTTTGAACGTACATCATTTCGTCCTAAGGCAGGATTCATTCGTAAATCTTGGTTGATTTTCATATTTCTTAGCCTCCATTAGGTCAGAAATTTATAGAGAGCTGTGTCTGATTAAAAATGATGGAATTGTTCAATCGGTAATACAAATACCGTTGCTCCACCAACTTCAACTTCCACGGGATAAGGGATATAAGAGTCTGCGTTGCCACCCATCGGTGATACAGGCGATACCATTTGTTCTCGTGAACGACAATTTTCACGAATCACTTCAAGCAATTTCGGAATTAATGCATCTTCTGTACCGATTAAAAATGTTGTATTACCTGATCGTAAAAATCCGCCAGTACTCGCTAACTTTGTTGCACGATAATTTTTTTTCGTTAACGCGCTCGAAAGTCGGTTACTATCTTGGTCTTGCACAACTGCCACTACTAATTTCATCCCTACACACCCCTTCGTTATATAAGTTCTTTCATTATACCATATGTGCCCATTTACTTTATAGTAGGACCGACTTCAAAATTGTCCAAACGTCCTCAATTACTTCGTCTAGTGGCTTTGAAGCATCTACTACCTTAAATCGATTTGGATAACGTTTGATTACAATTTCATAGCCTTTATACACTTTCTGGTGAAAAGCTAAGTCTTCTTGATCTAAACGATTAATTTCATCTGCACGATTAGCATTAATTCGTGCTAGCCCATCTTCCGGCTTGATATCAAAAAAGATTGTAATGTCTGGTAAGCGCGTGCCAATCGCAAATTCATTAATTGCTAAAACATTGTCTATCCCAAGTCCCCTTGCATGTCCTTGGTAAGCTAACGAAGAATCAATAAAGCGATCACATAATACTGATTTACCCGACTTTAGCGCTGGCTCTACCTTTTCAAAAAAATGCTGCGCTCGTGCCGCTGCATATAGTAATGCTTCTGTTCTTTCATCCATTGCAGTATGTGCAGGGTTTAAAATAATTTCTCGAATTTTTTCTGCAATTTCAATGCCACCTGGTTCTCTTGTAACTACAATATTTTCAAGCGATGTTACCTTTTCTGTAATTGCTCTTAATACAGATGTTTTACCTGCCCCTTCAGGCCCCTCAAACGTAATGAAATAATTTCCTGTCATTTTCTTATATTCCTCCAACTACTGCTTTATGACACAGATTAAATTTTGCTCTAATTGGTGATTCCCTTGGAAGTCTGCACCAATCGAAAGTAATTCCGTTAAATACGTTAATTTTGCTACTGTTATCTTTTCCCCAATCACGAATAGTGGAACACCTGGTGGATACGGGATAATCATTTCCGCAGCTACTCGTCCAAGTCCCTTCGTATAGGAAATCCACTCTTTTTGCGCTGATTGAGCCTCTTGGAAATTAACTGCTGGCATCGATACTTTTTGACTCTCTAAATCCATACTAGCTAACACATTATTCCCTTTTGGCTTTTTTCTTAAATTTGTAACTGCCTTTTTTATACGTGCTTTTATATTTGGAAACGGATATACAACACCTTGCTTCAGTAACGGTAATACGAGTAAAACTTGCTCTGTATCCGCTAGTTCCACAAATACGCCTTCTGCTTCTAACATCACTTTCATTTCAAATCCTGTATAGCCTGGCACTCGGAGTAGTAACTTTAATGTATCATCTACTTCAATCACTTCTAGCCCATTAATCAATTTTAAGGCTTCAATAAAATGCCCACGTTTTTCTTTCAAATAAACGTAGTCACTTTCTTTATAGGTAGCCACATAATGTCTGGCATCATCTAGGGATGCCATTAGTAAATACGATGGACTACTCGATTGTAACATTCTTAAATAATGATTTACTCGTGCCACATCAACCAAATTAGATTTTACATGTAGGAACGAAGCCATCGTCATTGCAGGTAACGTTTTATGTGCCGATTGAACAACTACGTCTGCACCTAAATTTAATGCACTTTCTGGAAAGTTATTAGACGTTGTAAAATGTGCTCCATGTGCTTCATCAATTAACACCGGTATATTTACTGCATGACATAATGTTATTTGCTCCTGTAGTTCCTTACTCGCCACTCCATAATAGGTTGGATAAGTTAATGTAACTGCTTTCGCTTTTGGAAATCTTTCTAGGGCTTCCTTCAATGTACGTGTTGAAACTGCTCCAGCTGTCTTCGTATGTACATCCCATTCCGGTGCCACAAAAACTGGATTTGCCCCAACAAGCTCAATTGCATGGAAAATAGATTTATGTGCATTTCGTTGAACAATAATGGTATCTCCAAATTGACACGTCGCATAAATCATTGCTAAGTTCCCTACAGTAGAACCATTTACTAAAAAGAAACTACGATCTGCTTTATATACATTCGTTAATAATTTCTGTGCTTCTTGAATTGCCTCTTCTGGATGATGATAATCATCTAGGCCTGTTAATTCTGTTACATCATACTTTAATGCTTCTTTTAAAAGATTTGGTAAACCTGACACCAACCCATTTTTATGCCCCGGTACATGTAACGACACAGGGGCAGCCTTCACAAAATGAATTAAAGCCTCCACTAATGGCTTTTCTTTATTCATGTCGCTCACTCCGTTTCATCTATTACTTCTATTATACGTTTCACTCCACCCCCATGCTATAATAGAATGACTTATTATAGACGGGAGAATTATTATGAAATTAATCGTTTTTGGTGCCACAGGTGGAGTTGGTCAGCATTTTGTACGTATGGCTATAGAGCAGGGACATGAGGTAACAGCTTTCGTTCGTACACCAGAGAAACTAAAAATTAGAGATGGTGTTAACATTATCGTCGGTGATGCATTTGACGCCACAGCCGTAGCGAACGCAATACCTGGCCATGATGCAGTCATTTCTTGTGTAGGCTCTTCAACTGGTACAAAGAAATCAAATGAGCTTGAGACTATGGGACGTAATATTGCAGATGGTATGGAAGCAGCTAATGTTAAACGTCTGGTCTACTGTGCATCAGCAGGTGTTGATAAAGAGATCCCGGGCTTCATGGGCAAGCTAATGATGATGTTACTAGCGAACCCTTTAAAAGATCACCGTGCTGCGCTTGATTATTACTTATCAAAAAACGTAACGTATTCTATTGCTCGCCCTCTTGGTTTAAAAGACGAAGAACTAAGTACTACTTATAAAGAGTCATTTACAGGCGTACCGGCTAAATCATTTTCAATTGCTCGTGCAAGTGTAGCTCATTTCATGTTAAAAACATTAACTGATTCAACGTATGAAAATACTTCTGTTGGATTAGCAAAATAAACAAACAAAAAACCTTCGAGTATAGTTCTACTGTGAACTTTCTTGAAGGTTTTTTATTTTAATTTATTTATTAACTAGTGTATTTATTCATATCGAATTATAAGTATATGTCTTGGTGTGCGAAGCGCTTATCTTTCTCTCACAGGGCTTCCCCCCACTACCATCGGCGCTGCCTCCGAGCCGTGATGGCCGGCGTATTTCTTCGTCAGCTTCGTTACTGCGGTGCGCACGTACTGTGTACGCTTACGCTCCTCGCAACTTTTCTTCCTCGAACTTCTTGGCCTTGACGCCTCTTGGTGTTTCAACTTTGCTTATGTATTGGATGGTTAATTAGTTTTCACTTTTATAGTCGCGCCGAGACGTGATGGCCGGCGAATTTCTTCGTCAGCTTCGTTACTGCGGTGCGCACGTACTGTGTACGCTTACGCTCCTCGCAACTTTGCTTCCTCGAACTCCTTGGCCCTGACGCCTCTTGGTATTTCAACTTTGCTTATGTATTGGATGGTTAATTAGTTTTCACTTTTATAGTCGCGCCGAACTCACCTTCGGTGTTTGGTAGTTGGGGGCTTTTTTGGGTATAAAAAAAAGACCTTCTAAAAGGTCTTGG
>JAZLIT010000162.1:0-10039 GCA_045617525.1 Solibacillus sp.
AAATAGTGTTTACGACGACAACTATTGAAAGGAATGAAAACGATGAGTCTCTATACACATCTTACCATAGACGAAAGAGAACAGATATTTCTTCTTCATCATCAAGGCGATTCTATTCGAATGATTGCGAAGGCTTTAAAACGAAGTCCATCTACAATTAGTCGTGAATTGGCCAGAAACATTGAAAAACAAAACTATTCACCAACGATTGCACAATCAAAATACACGAAAAGAAAATCCAATTGCGGTCGAAAATTATTGTTAGAAAACGCTCAATTAAAGGCCCTTATTAAAAAGCTTTTCTTAAATGAGCAATGGTCGCCTGAACAAATCGCTGCCCGTTTAAAACTTGAAAAATCTGCTTATACCATCAGTTTCAATACGATTTATAGAGCAATTTATCGTGGGGATTTTAATGAAGCGAATTTAAGTCATGGGAATCGAGGAGCCGTTAGAAAACTACGTCATAAAGGAAAAACACGCCACACTAAAAACCATATCGAAAAACGCGGGAAGATTTCAGTGACACATACGATTCATGAAAGACCAGCTCAAGCCAATAACCGATCTGCCATAGGACACTGGGAAGCAGATACGGTGGCAGGTAAAACAGGAAAAGCTTGTTTAGTCACGCTTACAGATCGCAAAACACGCTATTTAATGGCAGAGAAAATTGATAAGAAGATATCTATACACGTACGCGATTCAGTAATTGATTTATTATCACCCTTACCTAAAAACAAAAGAAAATCTATTACGCCAGACCGCGGCAAAGAGTTTTCTAAGCATGGAGAAGTCACGGAACAACTAGACTTTATACCATTTTATTTCGCTGATCCACATGCCCCATGGCAACGAGGGACGAATGAAAATACAAACGGTCTACTTAGAGAATATTTTCCAAAAGCAGAAGATCTAACAGCCTGTTCTAAACAATACATTGATACGTGTATTGAAAAATTAAATAAGCGTCCTCGTAAGTGCTTAGGTTGGAAAACACCTTATGAACTCTTCTTTGGCAAGGTGTTGCGTTTAATTTGACAATTCAAGGTTTAAAAAAATGTTATGAAAGGTGGAATTATTTTGTGTAACAAACAAAATCTTATTGATCTACTAATTAAAGAAACTTCACAAGTTTATAGTGACATTAATAATTTAGGCCAAAAAAAAAAAGAATAAGAGAATTTATTAATTCCAATCTTGAAGATTATTCTCATGAAAATGAGGAAGAACTACATCAGTATATAAAAGTAAAGAAGAAATATATAAATAATAAAACACCATACATTTATACAAAACGTAATAAGGGCAACGCTGAAAATTATACTATATATTTTTTAAGATATTATCGGGAAGTAATGATTAACTTTATAACGAACGAAAAAATAAGTGTTTATTTTGAATCTATGAAAAACTTCGTTGAAGACAGTTGCTTTTATCTCAATGAAGAAATTCTTCAAATTTCAAGAAAGACTTTAAACTATGAATTTTCGGCGGATATTTCAAAAGTACATGATAATATAAATCAAAAGATAAATAATATAAATGATATGTCTGCTTTTATGGATAAATATATAAACTTAATATCGATAATAGATAATATAGTTGAACAATCTATTTCATATTTTAAAAAAATCATAAAAATATACATAAAAGATATTCCGATGCTTATTAATAAAAAATTCATAGATGAAGGAAAAGGACCACTAGCAATTAAAACAATTAAATTAGTTGGGGATAAGCATAATAATGGAGAACGGGTTGCTATCTTAGAGACTTTATCTAAAAAATTGGTATACAAGCCACGTTCATTGGAATCTGACGAAATATTTGAAAATTTAATTACTCTTTTAAATAGTACCCTGAAAGAGGAACGTTACATAAATATTTATCCTAGAACAATAGATTGTTATAAATATGGTTGGGTTGAATATATTGATATGCAAAAGCAAACATCTTTAAATAAAGACCATTTTGCATCAAAGTTAGGAGTTCTTACAGCACTTTTTCAAGTTTTAAATACTTCTGACATTCATGAAGATAACATCTTAATATATGGAAGCTATCCAGTAGTTATTGATCTTGAAACATTAGCCCACAATAATACTATATATGAAAATAAAGAAAAAATAGATTCTAAATATATTTTAAAAAGTTTATTAATTGAATCATATAGCAGGAATAATCTAATTTATAAAGCTAGGATTATTAATAGGTTACTAAATAAAAATGAAATGAAATTAAATGACAAACTACTAAAAAACGAAATTAATCCTTTATTTATTATTGATGAAAACTTAGAATCTTTTTTTGATGGATATGAGAAAGGCTTAATGTTTATTCAAAATATAAAAGTCGAAATTAATGAATTGATATATAAATATAAAAATTGCATTTCTAGATTTATTCCTAGAAATACTTCATTTTATCAAAGTTTAATAAATATAATGACGAATCCCATACTTTATAGAGATTTTAATAAATGTAAAGAGTTTTTAAGAATTATACTTGAAGATAATAAGTTAAACAGAATAGTAGAATATGAAATAAGCTCTTTATTAAAATGTGATGTACCTTACTTTTATACTAAATTCAATAGTATAAATTTATACCATGGCAAGGAAATAACAGATAACTTTTTTAAAGTACCTATAAATAAAATAATTAAATCAAATATAGAAAAAAACTGGATAGAAGAATTAACGGATCAAAAGAATATTGTTTATCATTATTTAAATGTAAGCCCGAAATATACGACATAGCGTACCTTTGCGGTACACATGACGAGTAGCCAACTAGGTGGAAAAGTTTTCAGCTAGCTGGCTATTTTGCACATGTAACTTGAATATTTTGGTTCTAGGATAAACCCATAACCAAATAATGCATATAAAACGCTAGGCACCTCCCGTAGGATAAACGTATCATTCTAAGGAGATGCCATCTTATGTTAACAAACCAATTAAACATTGTTCTCTTTAAACTCGATCCTCTTCCAGTTAATAGTTCTTCGTTCCAATCTAGCCAATACACTGCTGAGCCAAGTTGTGTTATCAAAACCGCAGTGGCTGAAATTCCCTTCTTCAATGGCGTAGATGAGCCGTATTATCCAAACCATTGTCGAGATAAATAAATAAATAAATAAAAACCACTGCAGTTGCAGTGGTTTGAACTGCGCCCCATTTAACGGACAGTTTAATAAAAAGCGATTTGGCAGTCTAGGCTGCGATAAGGTGGTTCCGGTATTCTGCTGGAGCCATCTTTTTTAGATTCCATTGTTTGCGTGAAGTATTGTAATACTCCATATAACGATCAACCATTTGCTTTAATTCGAATAAGTTATTCGCCGATTTGAAATCGACTTCATCTTTAAAATGCCCAAAGAATGATTCCATCGGGGCGTTATCAATACAATTGCCTCGGCGTGACATCGATTGTAGTAAGCCGATTTTCTTTTCACGTTGTTGAAATTCAGGATGTGTGTAATGGACCCCTTGATCGGAATGAATCATTGCTTCTGGATGGATATTACCATCTAAAGCTTCTTCGAGCTTTGAGTATTGCGGAGCATTTGAGCCAGCAGTGCGGAGCTTTAAGCCACCGAATGCGGAAGTTTGAGCCACCTGTTGCGGAGCTGTATACCACGCCAAATGGCTTGACATCGAGCCTCTGCGGGCATGATTCTTGCGCCAGAGAACCAGCGGAATACATGCTGACTCTGCCAAACGAGGCTACCATGCCCGCTGCTCGATATAAAGCCTGGCTTCGATCAAGTATAACTAAGCTTCCTCTATCCCTTTATTTCCTAGCGAATTTGAGTTACTGGCTCTCTAGTCCGCACTTAGTGGCTCATTTGTCCGCAACGAGTGGCTTAATTTAGCGCACTGCTGGTCTTTTTAGCCCGCAATATTCAAGCTTTTCTAAAGTACGGTAAACGATACGCATTTTTAAACTTGTTGAGAGTTCATACGCAACGATTTCACGTGTTGCTACATCTTTAATACATGATAAATAAGCGGTTTTTCCACCTCGATATTGAAGGTAGGTAATATCGGTTAAGAATACTTTTCCCGGTTCTTCTTGCTGGAAAGCACGTGATAAATAGTTCGGGACTGTGAGATGTTCTTGCGTTGCTTTCGCTATTTTCTTATATGGATTGGCACGTCGGATTTTCGCAATGTATATGAAATCGTACATTGAATGGAGCTGCTGAGACAAATCGAATAGATAGATGCCCGTAGCTTCCCAATTTATACAGTGTTATAAATACGGTTTCTCACCATTTAACACCATTTGTTTCACTTCTTTAAATTTGGCCACCAGTTCTTCACCACTAAACCCAGCCGCAATCAGTTCCCCTAATAAGTTCTCCGCAAAGTCCTCGGCCACCTTAACAACCGGCTTAATCACGAGCTGCCCCTCATGTAACTCAATCGTTACTTCCTCACCGATACCGAGCGTGTCATAATATTCTTTAGGGATCACCAAATGACGTTGTGCCGACACTTTGATTGTTTTACTCTTAATCACTTCATTATTCATAATTAGTCAGTCCTTATCTTTTACTTATCGATATTAATATATCATTCATTTTAAATAATTCCTAAGTATTTATAAATTAATAATTTAGGGATTATAAATAATTAATTATAAATAAGTATAAAATGAATACAGCTTCAAAGACAAAAAAGATTCCTTTTTAGACGTATAAAAATGGTATTATTATTTTGTGGGAAAAACGATCTAATTTTAGAAAAGAGTATAAAAAAATCTTTATAATTAGAAAAATAGATAAAGGGACTGTGAAAGTGAGAGGAAGAAAATGGAGCAAGGAAATGTCGTGCGCATAGCAAATTTGAATACAATTCAAACGAACCGAAAAGTACAGGAGACAATTGAAAAAGTAGTTGATAAGAAAATTGAAATGTACCAGTCAGATTATGACAGGTTTTCGCGATTCTGTAATTCAGAAGAAAGGGAGCCTGATTTCGACGCGCTTGAAAAGTATCTTAACTATTCGGTTGTGGATCAGCGTGTGAAGCTTTCTACATTTAATCGACGTGCAGCTGGTGTGCTGTTCTTTTTGAAAGACGTTTATAATCTTTTGCAAACTGCGGAGCAAAAGAAAAGAATTCAATTGATTAGAAAATTATACAATACAGAAGATTATCTCCGTTTGAAACCGATGCGAGGCGTACGTGCTGAGCGACAAGAAGAAGTGCTGCAGCTCATTAATAAATACAATACAACCAATGAAGCTGATATCCGAAAGCGTGCCATTTGTTTCGTCAATCTCATTACGGCCAACCGTCCATCTGAAATGGTACGGTTGAAGGTATCTGATTTCGATTTGGAAAATCGTACAGTTTGGGTCATGTTAAAGAAGCAAGGTGAGATGAAGGAAAAGCGTTTAACGATGGAATGTGCGAATGCGATTAAAAAGTATATTCAAGTCTGTGGCTTACAGAGGGATAATTACTTTGTTGGTGCAGCTGATCGGTGGGGGAATTATCGTAGTCGAATAATTACTGAGCGAAGTTATAACCGACTGATTCATGAATGGCTGGGCTTTGCACCATATACACTGCGTAAAACACAGATTACGCATATGCATATGAAAAAAGCCGACTTAGCCACAATTGCGAAACAATCGGGGCATAAATCGCTTCAGACCATTACTCAACATTATTTAGAAGTGAATAATAGCGATGTGGATGAGTTTTTATAATTGCATACAGAATAGTAGTAACTTATAGTTGTCTTGCTAATTCGTTTTATTGTAGGGTAATCTTTTCTATTCTGCTGGACTTTTTAATCTATACCACCCAGCAGAATAGAGTATTGAAGCGCCCTCAGATGAATTGAACTGGGGAGTTGGTTAAAATGGAATATAAAGTGCATAATAAATGCGCACTACCTCATCTTCAGAAGGATACGCATTTTGAAAGTATTTTTGATGGTATTTTTTTGTTGAGACCAACTATTAAATACTACTCCTAATAACATTCTGTATTTATAAAGTCAAGGTTTTTTTGTTTTTATCTAAATTGAAATTAAATTTAAAATCATTCTAAATTCCGTTAAAATCCGCAATAAAGGTCTACTTAAGCAAGAGTTTAATTTTAATTTAAGTTTATTTGTTCTATAAATATGTTAATTTTAAGTGTTAAAAACTTATTTTTAGTTTAAAATAAGATATGAACTTATTTTTAGTTTAATTTGGGGGGAATCTAATGAGAATTCGTGCATGTTGTATTGCGATTGATATTAAAGGATCTGAAGAAATAGAAAATAAGAATTTATTAATAAAAAAATTAAAGATTAGAATACAAGATTTAAATATTAAGTATAAAAATACTTTAATTGTTCCTTTTGATATAATACGTGGGGACGAAATAATTGGTGTATTAGCTTCTTTTAAGGATGGGTACAGCGCTTATAGAGATTTTGAATTCTTATGTGAAGAGTTAAAGATTGAAGCGTATTGTGGAATGGGCTTAGGTATTGTAGATACTAATTTGGATATTAAACTTAACTTTCTGAATACAAAAGGAGTGTTATTAAATTCTTTTGAAAAATTTGATTCAAATTATGATTTAGAACAAATCAATGGAAGTGCAATAATTAGTGCCTTCCGTGCAAGAGATTTATTCCTGAAAGGAATGGGGAAAAAATCAAATTCTCAAGAGATCTATTTGTTTGAGAATACCAATAACGTTAGTATCTTTGTTTATAATAATGAGTCAGAAATTCCGTATCAAATAATTAACTACTTAATCTATGAAGTCAATAAACATTGGCATGAGTGCTCAGATTTACAAAAGCATGCACTTAAAATTTATGAAGAATCTAATTATCAGCTTGCATACAAGGAAATTGGCATAAAGCTTAATTATAGTAAGAACGCAGCGCAAAATGCCCGTAGCATATTGCAGAATGCTCGTACAGAATTATTTAAAAATAAAATTGAAACGGTTAATGAAATGCTCGATTATGTAGAAAGAAATTATAGATATTAGTGAGGTGAGGTTCTTTGGAAGATTTTAGAATACTACTGTTGTTATTATTAGCTCATTTTATAGCAGATTTCCCATTACAAACGAATAGAATTAATGAAGGTAAGAAACATCTTATACAAGACGCTTCAGGATATAGGAGGAAAATATGGCATGAAAAAATTTCCGGACTGTTAAAACATTTGTTTTGGCATGCATGCACTTTAATAGTTACTTTAATTTCTATTAAATTATCAAGTAATGTTATTAAAGTGTCTTTCTGGATGTGTGTGTTAGTATTTTTAGGAATTCTTATAATACATGGAATTATGGACTACATAAAAGAATATGTGGCTTCAAAACAGTGCTTAAATAATAGTTCTAATAAACAAACGATTAAGTCACAGGTATCCTGGTATTTAGGCGATCAGTTAGTACATATCGTAACAATTTTTGGTGGATTTATGTTTTTAACAGGTGGAAAATATTTCGATAAATACAAAATATTCTTACAGGAATTATTGCTAGGTGAAAAGATTAATATCGACTTTATGCTTATTGATAAAATATTAATTGTAGCGATTATCTTTATAATTAATACATATGTAAGTGGATATTTAATCGGAATGCTACTATGTAAGTCAGATGAAAAAGGTAACTTAATTGGGAGTTATACGGTAAAAAACGGTTCTTTCTTTAGTTCGAACCCAGCAGATCTAGTGAAAAAAATTGAAGTGGATAATCAAAGTGTTTTACAAACCGCAACTTTAGACTTGAAATACACCCGCACATTTAAGATACAAGAGGAGAACCAGAACTATGGCCGTTACATAGGTTATCTGGAACGAAGTCTTTATATGATCTTAATCTCAGCAAATAAAATTGAAGGGATTGCTTTTATCATTGCAATTAAAGCAATTGCCCGTTATAAGCAATTTGACGATAAAAACTTTGCTGAATATTATCTAATCGGTTCGTTTTTAAGTATATTAATCGGGATTATTAACGGTTTGATTTTGAAATTTGTAATCTAATATACATAAATAAAAAGTAGAAACTAATTTGAATAACGAGTTCTATGAGTAAGTACGAAACTTAAATAACAGTTCAAATAGTGGGATAAATCGCAACGTCATTTCCATGTTTCTTGAAAATCAGCCGTAAATTTTGAAGTTTTGGGTGATACATGTGTTCCATTTTTTGAAGGCCGGGAAATATTAGTGATTTTCCGTATAACCGCTGGGTGCACCTCACTTGTTGGACTCTTCATTCTTGTGCATGTTTCAGAGACATCTTGCGAGTGAGGTAATCAGCTACTCGATCGTCGACTAATACTCAATATTAATCCAAATTGAGTATTGCGGACCGTTTAAGCCACCTATTGCGAAGAGAATACCATCTCGCCTTTTCAGAAGAGTTTTGTCCATCTTTTAATGGCTCATGTTAGGCACGAATAGCTTGAAATCGAGCCTCTGCGGGCATGATCTTTGCGCCAAAGAACCATCCGAATTCATGCTGGCTCTGCCAAACGAGGCTATCATGCCCGCTGCTCGATATAAAGCCTGACTTCGATGGAGCATACCTCATCTAACTCAGTAATCCTATAATTCCAACGAATTCGAGTAACTGGCTCTTGTGTCCGCTAGTATAGTTAGCCTCACAGAACAGGGTGTGGAGTAGTTGTAACCGTCAAGCAGTTTTTTACACTTAGCGCTAAGATGCTTTTTACATTTCTGCTTCGAAAAGTTGCTGGCGGTTTTTCATTCGATAGCTCTCACCATCCATATGAACAACCTTCACTCGATGCAGTAAACGGTCTAGAATAGCTGTTGTAATTCCTTGATCGCCCATTAAATCACTCCATTGATTTGGACTCTTATTAGACGTTAAAATGATTGAACTTTTTTCATATAAGTGATTGATTAGCTGGAAGAATAAATTTGCTTCACGCTGGTCCATCGCCATATACATGAGGTCGTCAATAATTACTAAATCAGCGCTTTGAATACGCTTCAATTGAACTTGAGATTTATGCGTGTATTCCTGTGTCTTTAAAAGCTGAAGAAGCTCACCCATTGTCACAAAGGAAACATGAAATCCCTTATTAATGGCCTCTAATCCCAGTCCTACGGCCAGAAACGTTTTCCCAACCCCAGGTGGACCTAAAAGAATCAAATTATAGTGCTGCTCAAGCCATTGTAATTCTTCTAATTGCGTTAACTTTCGCTTTGTTAGTGCTTGCTGTGTTCCAATATCAAATTCCGAAAGGGATTTGATATAAGGAAAACGCGCACATTTTAATCTTTTTTCAACACTCTTTGCTTCGCGTTTTTTCAGTTCAAATGCTGTTAGTTGTTCTAGAAATTCCTGGTAGGTCCAGCTAGATTGCTCTGCTTGCCGAAGGAGCTTTGGTAGCTCCTCCGCTGTTTCGGCCAACCTTAATTGGCGGAACTCTTGCTGTAATTCTGTTACGGTTTTATTCATGTATAGCTCCTCCTAAAATCGTTGTATATGTATCCAGAGATCGCGTAGAAATCGCTATTTTAGGTGTTTTTCTAGGTGAACTATTTTGAATTTCAACCAAAAAGTCAGGTTTTTCTTTCACTAAATAAGATACTAAATCACGAAAATCATTTGCACTATATAGTTTCTCTTTTATACATTTCGTTAAAGCTGCTTCTAAAAACGATGGATATTCCTCTGCTACTTTCAATAAAATTAATAACTGATCGCGACGATAACGAGGATAACGTTTAAATATTTCTTCTACATAGGAAGTCGCTTGCTCGCTCATTTTAAAGTGTGTAAGAACCTGCATCTTCAACGCTTCAATTTGCTTAGACCGATCTCGTAAATGATTACGATCTTGAATCAATTTCCCTTTTTCAGGGCTAATGACATGTTCTGCTAAAGTTGCACCATCAATAGGGTGACAAATGATTAAATATTGCTCATCCCTTACTTCGATTCTAATTTCATTATTGGGTAACGTATTGTAAGTACCGATTGGTACTGAATAACGATTTGATGCATATCGAACGGTGTTG
>JAZLIT010000163.1:0-4798 GCA_045617525.1 Solibacillus sp.
CTTCATCATTTAAACCACTATGTTTAAACGCTGCTAACTGATCTGGTGTCAATTGCTTCACAAAATGTCTCAAACTAACCGGTTCTAAGCCATATTGTTCACATTTCTCCAGATAAATTGCATAACCTTCTAATTGTTTGCTCATCGTAACCGCCCCTTTGTTATATAACAGTTTTTTAAATTAACTTTATTATAGTACAGAGGTTTTCTGATTGTCAATAATTAAAAAAATGTATCCCGCATAATCGAGATACATTAGTTTACATAATACAATTATAGATTAGTTTACATAATAAAATTATTGAAAGGATTGTTTTTTAACACGTCTTGAACTTGCTCATCTTCAATATGTGTATAAATTTGTGTCGTCGAAATACTTGTATGCCCCAAAATATGCTGTAAACTACGTATATCCGCCCCCGCTTTATACATCAATGTTGCCGATGTATGACGTAGCTTATGCGGCGTTAAATGCGGTTTTTCGCTGGTTGAGTTACTATTAATCACTTTAATGATGCGTGCAATGGACTGTCTTGTAAAGCGTGTCCCCTTTTGCGACACGAATAACGGTTCCCCAAAAGCAACCTCTCCTCGATACTCACTTCTCTCGGGTAAATAGCGTGCAATCGCGGCCATACAGGCATCATTTAAGTAAATTACTCGCTCTTTATTCCCTTTACCTACAACGGAACAATTACGACCGTTTATCGATGTTAAATTAAGCGCACATAATTCTGAAACCCGGATTCCCAAATTCAAAAATAACATGACAATGGCGTAATCACGCGCTGTATAGGCTTGCATTTGAACAGCATCCACAAAGTCTTTTGCTTCATCCATCGATAAATAGACCGGCGAACGTTTCCCTATTTTGGGCGATTCTAGCTGTTCCGTTGGGTTATATTCGATGAGTCTACGCTTATTTTTCAAGTATTTAAAAAATGCACGTAGGCTTGCTACCTTACGTGAACGCGAAGCTGCGCTATTTTTACGCTGTTGCTCACAATACTCCATAAATAAGTATAAGTCTTCTAATGAGAGCTCCTTAATCCACTCAATCGTGACACCAGATATATCAACTGTATGTAAATGCTGTAAATCTATATCCTCCTGAACTGCTACCATAAAACGTAGAAATAATTCCAGATCATATTCATACTCTTCGCGCGTTCTGGCAGACTTACCTGTAATCGTTGTTAAGTATATTAAAAAATCGCGTAATAGCTTTGGCTGTTTCATCTAAGATTCACCTTCCATACCCCCTATTTTAGCATAAATAATGTTCCCAAATTCATATTTGGGAACATTATAGTGAAAATAGCCGAAAATGAGAACATTTATACCCCATTTTCAATATGCGCTCTCAGACGAATCGAGTTGGGTAGTTACCCACAAACCGAAAACTCGATGCGTCTGAGAGCTTCTATAAAATTATCCTTTTCTTACATTTTTTATAAATTAAAACCCATAATTAATCTTTTCGCCGAAATAAACAATACGCAAAATATTCTGAAAATATGTCCGATAAATAGCGCAGGCAATCTCCTTCTTTTATTGCACAGCAATATATTATTTTAAAATGCAATTCACACATATACCCACGGTGGTCGTAACTGAGGAGAATGATATTAATCGACTTGAGCATACACTAAACATTGAAGATGAGAATTGCCGAATAATCAGTTTACCGTATTTATAGGGGTTGAGCTTTCAATTGCCAACGAGTTTTCGAACAGTTCAAGTCAACTTGTCAGTCCGTTTTTAAAGGGGGAAAAACTTGAAAGGTATTATCCATACGTCAAAACCATATATAAAGGCAATTTTTATAATTTCCATTATTTTATTAGTGACAAGGGAATTACTAGCTATTACAAAGCAAACAAATTGGACCGAATTATTGATTATACTTGATACTTTACCGATTCCAGTACTATTTTTGTTACTTATAATTGGATTTGCTTCCGTATCGGTCTTGCTCGCCTATGATTTCATTTTAAATCGGATGATTGGCAGCAATTATTCGAAAATATATATTCTTAAATCAAGTTGGATTATTAACTCATTTAATAATTTAATAGGTTTTGGAGGGATTATCGGTAGTGGCTTACGTGCAAGTTTCTTTAGCGACCATGAAAGCACGAAAAAAAATGTACATAAAAACATTGCATCAATTTTATTTTTTGCATTATCAGGGCTATCAATTTTGGCATTTATCCATTTATGCATCCTGTTATTTGTAGTCGATAATTCCCACGTGACAAATTATTGGCCTTGGCTCTTAGGTGGGAGCTTGTATTTTCCGATTATGATGCTCGTCATTCGCATGCAAGCATGGCTGAACCATGTGACGCTTAAAATCCAGGTGCAACTGACACTAACCTCATTTTTCGAATGGACTGGTGCATTATTTTCATTTTTAGCAGTTGGATATGCCCTTTCAGTCGACATGCCACTTTCAGAAGTCATGATTCTTTTCATCGTTGGAACAATTTTCGGCGTTATTTCCTTATTACCTGGAGGATTAGGTAGCTTTGACGTACTAATGATCATCAGCTTGAATCAGCTCGGTATTTCGCATGAAATTGTGATATCTTGGCTATTAATTTATCGTCTTATTTACTTTTTCATTCCTTTTATCGTCGGTACTATACTATTTGCTGGTAATTTAGGACACAAATAAATAAGCGTTTTTCAGGTTTTCCGAAACAACTAGTTGAGTTTTTCTCCCTGAAAAGTACTGACAATCATGTTAACGATTAGCGGGATATTATTTATGCTTTCAAATACCCTATCGATCCATATTTCAGACTGGTATTTATCTAATTATTTCCCTGTTTCAACACGTTTCCTCTTTTTACTCACAAGTATCGTGCTTAGTTTCCTACTGTTGTTTGCAGCACGGGCCAGTGCATTACAGCTAAAAAAAGCTTATTGGCCAACGATTATATTATTAATGATAGCTACCCTTTTCGCCATTAAGCAAGACTATCATTGGCTAACAATTTTTTATTTCTCAATCGTAGTAATTTGCGCATTTTTATCGAAGAAACGTTATAAAAAGCTCAGCTTCAGCTATTCATGGGAGGCAATTTTGATCGATGTGTCGATTTATGGGGCACTTATTTTTAGCTTTTTATTTGGGCGCTTACTGGACAATCGCTTTCCACTGAAGCATATCAATCCAGAGTTTTATTTATTCCCGTCAGAAAAGCAGTGGTTTTATGGGGTGTTAACGATTGTTGTCGTTCTCTTTGCCGAATTAATCTTAATTCGCTATTTACGTGGACCTTCGCAACCCGTCATATTCGACGAACAGCGTATTCAAAGAATTTTGGAAACATACGGGGGCAACGAAACATCACACTTACTCTTTACGCGCGATAAGCAACTCTATTTTTATATGCATGACGATGAAGATGTTGTCTGCATTCAATATAAGCGTATCGCGGATAAATGTATTGTGATGGGCAATCCAATTGGCGATAAATCAAGCTTTTTCATGGCGCTTAGAAAATTCAAATCTGATATGGCACAGCGCAATTATAAAACGGTTTATTACCAAGTAAGTAAGAGCATCGTCATGCAACTTCATGAAATTGGCTTTGATTTTATAAAAATAGCCGAAGCTGCGCGCGTGTATTTACCCAATATTCATTAACAGGTAAAAGAAATAAGGCGTTGCGTTCGAATTTCAATACGAAAAGGAAGGCCATACATTTGAAGTTTTAGCACCTCCACATCAGGACCTGTTGCTGATGGAGCTAAAACATATATCCGATGAATGGTTAAATGGACGTGTGGAGAAAGGTTATTATATAGGGAGCTTTGATACCTATTATTTAAATAAGAGTCCCCTCGCTATTGTGAAGGGGCCAAATAAGCAAATTGAAGCATTTGCATCGTTAATGCCTACGTATACAGCGCAGGCGATTTCGATTGATCTAATGCGTCATCGCAAGCAATTAGCTTCAGGTCTAATGGATTTCTTATTTTTACACATGTTTCAATATTACCAGGAGCAAGGGATGGACTATATCAATTTGGGAATGGCACCATTTTCAGAGGTGGCTTGTCCCGAGATAGCTTTTTATCTGAGCGTTTTGCGTATTACCTGTTCCAATATGGCAATAAGTTTTATTCCTTTAAAGGCTTACGTTCCTATAAGGAGAAATTCACGAAATATTGGGAGCCACCCTATACCGTCTATCCAAAAGATAGTTCGCTAATTTTCATAATGCTACAGCTATTGCTACTTATTAATAGTGAAAATAAGATGAAGGACGTGACTATAATAATTACCTTAGAAGCCGTCGATTCCGTTCCGGCAGACGCTTTTCGCGGGCACGGCTCCACCCTTCTCCCTCGCTTCGCTCAGTTCGGGTGCTTCCACTCGTGAGTTCCCGCAGAAGTCGTCGCCGCAACGAAATCAAGTTGCTTAACGTCAAGATTTGCGCCTGGTAACGAAATGCCGTCTGGATTTAAAAACCGTTCAAATAAAAAGCTGTACTGTAATGTAATTGTAGTCATCTGCCACTAACGAACTGGCAGATGAACCACGACCCGCCTGTTAAGATGCCCCTCGTTTAGCAAATGCCATATAATCAGCAACAATTAAGAAGTATGAAGCATAGCCCATTCATAGAAAAAAACCTCCAAAATAATTTAGTATGTACTCTTATATACATCCCCATTTTTGAGGAGTTTTTTCATTTTAAAATTCAGTTTGTTCTTAATACATTAAGTATTACTCAATGCCAGCGCATAGTATATGGCAGCTTTTTTGTAAAAACGATAATCA
>JAZLIT010000164.1:0-4128 GCA_045617525.1 Solibacillus sp.
ATACGTACGCGAAACACGTCACGTATTAGCAGAATACCAGCTGCCAATGTCGGATGTTTGGATGAATGCAGATCACTGGGATAGCATTGGTTACGGTGCTTATCCAGTAGACGTACAAGCGCAAACACCGGGGGATTATGGCTATGTTATTTCAACGCCAAAGCAATATGCAATTCCATTCCGTTCTCTAGTGCCACTAGAAATAGATGGATTATTAGTGGCTAGTCGTTCAACAGGCTATTCTTCATTAGCAGCAGGTAGTGCACGTATCGTTCCAACAGGGATGGTAACAGGTGACGCTGCAGGTGTAGCAGCATCTTTAGCAATTAAAGAGAATGTTTCATTCCGCGAATTAAGCAAGGATGAGGCATTAATTAAACAGCTTCGCACAAATTTAGAGGAGCAGGGTGCGTATGTTAAACACATTACTACGTCATACCCATATCAAGATGAGTGGTTTGATGAGTCAATCCAAAACCTAATTAACTACGGTTTAGTGGTTGGAGGCTACAATAATGATCTTTATGTCGACAAACCAGCAACAGTTCATAGCTTTATGAATATGATTAAGGGTGCGATTGATCGACCAAACCCAGTTGCAAAAAATAAATATATGCAAACTTTTGAACCAATGTATACAACAGAATTCACTCGTGAAAACGGGGAACTTGATTTAGAAAAAGCGAGCGATGTTTTAGCGCAGCTATTCCTAAACAAAGGCCCAAGTACAGGAAACTGGGCAAGCTTAATTGACGCAGGCATCATTAGCGAAAATGTAGCTCAAAACATTGACGCCAATAATCACAAGCTAATCGCAAAAGAAATGTACGCAATTAGCGGCGATGTAATCAACTACTTAAAATCGGTGAAATAGTAACTAGAGGAAACCCGGACAAGCGTGCTTTGTCCGGGTTTTTCTATGCTTTTGGGGTTGGGAGAGTTGGGTGCGTAGGAAAGGTTGAACGGACAAACATCAGCCGCGAACGCTCGAAAATCTTTTGCAAATAAAAACTAACTACAATCTTTAAAAATCTAGAAAAGAAATTGGAGAGTTGAATGCGCAGCAAAGGGATGAGTTTAGGGGGAGGGGTTGCTCTGCGTGCAATCTGAATGGGTGAACGCACAAACATGCGTGCTGAACGCACAAAAATCAACCTCGAACGCACAAAAATTTAACGAACGCACAAACATGAGAGCTGAACGCACAAAAAGCAATCTCGAACGCACAAACATGCTCCGCGAACGCACAAACATCTTCATGAACGCTTGGAAATCTTTTACAAATAAAAACTAACTACGATCTTTAAAAATCTAGAAAAGAAGTTGGAGAGTTGAATGCGCAGCAAAGGGGTGAGTGTAGGAGGAGGGGTTGCTCTGCGTGCAAACTGAATCGGCGAACGCACAAACATGGCCTGCGAACGCACAAACATGCGTGCTGAACGCACAAACATCTTCGTGAACGCTCGGAAATCTTTTACAAATATAAACTAACTACGATCTTTAAAAATCTAGAAAAGAAGTTGGAGAGTTGGGTGCGCAGCAAAGGGTTGAGTATAAGGGGAGATGGGTTGCTCTGCGTGCAAACTGAATCGGTGAACGCACAAACATGCCCCGCGAACGCACAAACAGCAACCGCGAACGCACAAACATGCTCCGTGAACGCACAAAAATTTCGCGAACGCACAAACATGCTCCGTGAACGCACAAACATGCCGCGCGAACGCACAAACATGCCTCGCGAACGCACAAACATGCACCACGAACGCACAAACACCCCCCGCGACCGCAAAAAAACGCCGACAATTTGTCGGCGTCTCTCAAAATCTCGTTTTATTTCTCTTGCTTGGGTAGGCTTAGCATATATTGATCCGATAGATCAACCAATTGCATCATGCGTTCGTATTGTTCAGCAAAAGGCGCTGTATTCGCAATTTTTTTATAGGTTTTTAAGTCATATGCAATCCCGTCTTCAAAGCCAGTTTCAGGCACAAATAAAATATCTTCAGTAAAGAACGTTCCATACGGTAAGTAGTAACGCATGGCGAAAATATTCTCAGGGTAATTTAAAATGTCCTGTCCAAAATGTACAGTATCGTCCAGTGGAATACCTAGTAAGTTTGTGACAGTTGGCATTATATCAAGTTGCCCAGTTAAAGTTGTAATTTCTTCTGTTAAACCAGTGTTCGGGACATGAATAATAAGTGGAATCTTGTATTGATCGATAAAATTGTAATCACGGCCAAGTACGTATTTAGCTGCAGTAAAGTCTTTTTCTTCGAATGTTGCTGTTTGTAGACCTAGATGATCGCCGTAAACGACAAGCATAGAATCATCCCAAATACCTTCATCCTTTAGATCGTTCACAAAGTTCTCGAGCATGCGATCCGTGTAATTTGCAGACTCTAAATACTTGCCGACGATTGTATCTTTAATTTCATCAGGAACGGTAATGCCTATTTTATCTGTAGGCATCGTGAATGGATGATGCGACGTTACAGTTACTAATTGCGCATAGAATTTTTGATTCCAACGTTGCTTCGATTTAAATTCGGAAATTGCTTTTGTGAAAAGTACCTCGTCAGAAGCGCCAATCCCAATTGTATCCTCAGTTCCGAAAAATTCTTTATCAAAATATTCCTCGAAGCCCAGTGCAGGATATAAATTCGTGCGATTCCAGAATGATACGTCATTTGTGTGCATTGTCATCGTTTTATAGCCCTCAGTTTTTAATAGCTTAGGTAAACTTGGGATTTCACGGTCACCAAATAGAGTTGTCGTTGCCTCCCAAGGTGCTGGGTAAAGTGATGTATTTGAAATGAATTCAGCATCAGATGTTGTTCCAGCACTAATTTGCTGCTGCGTGTTAGAGAAGTAGAGACTTTCCTTCGCAAGGCTATTAAGGAATGGCGTTACTTCTTGCCCATCTATTTCTAAATCGATTAATAAATCTTGGAACGCCTCAAGCTGCACAACGATTAGATTTTTATCGTATGCAACGCCGTGGTGTTTTAATTCTTCGACAGGTAAATAGGTAACGCCTTTAAGATCTTGAATTTGTTGTCTGATTTCGTCGATGTTTTTTGACATACTTGCCGACACGAACATTTTATTGTAAACGCTCAGGAATTCATAAGTAAAGAGTCCCTGCTTTTTCATCGCTAGGTCTGTTCGAGCAACCCTTGTATCTTTATGTGAAATGACTGAAACGCTAATCATCACAAGGGAAAGAATAAGTGCACCGTAAAGGAACCAACGATTTTTCTTGGGTGTAGTTGCCGAAGTTTTTGGTTTTTTAAACAATTTAACCGCAAGTAGTACGATGAAATCTGCAAATAACACAAGGTAAATCGGTTTAAACAACTGTAATGCACTATCTTTTACCGTTCCAACCTGCCCAAACTCAGACAACATTAAGACCGTCGCAATATGGCCAGTATAGTTGTAATAAAGAATCATTCCTAATAGTAAAGTTGAAAGGATGAAATTTAGCGTTAAATATACGATCCATTTTATTTTTTGCGAAGGAATGGCCTCTATAAGGGCTAGGAAAAAGATTAAGAAGAACATCTCGACCCAAATTGTTTGGAAGAAATTAAATTCATTTAATATTGTAGATCGACTGTAAATTAATTTTAGCAGCAAAATAGGTAGAAAAATAAAAAATAAATAATGCTTGGCTAAACTATTTTTAAGAAACATAGTGTCACTCCTAATTTATTACTTGAAACTCTCTGTCCATTTTATACTAGTAAAATTTAAATGTAAAATGTGGGTGGATATAAGGCTTTAGAAGAGGGGTAGGAAAATTTGCACAACAAAAAAATCCTGCTCCGTAAGTATGATTACGCCGGGGCAGGATTACCTATTTAATTCAGAAGTGTTACATGATAATCATAGCCAGTTTGGGTCGCGAAAGGTGTAAGCTGGATCACTCCTGGTGCGCCAAGTGGGAAACCATAATTGATTAAGATAGGTTTTGCATCATGAAACTCAAAGTAATACGTATATGAACCTAGATAGGCTCCGTAAGCTATTTCATCTACATTATCAAAGTGAACATAGTATTCTAAAAGGCTTGGATCGCTAAACTTATTATCAGTCGCAAGCTTCTGTAACATTTGCGATAGC
>JAZLIT010000165.1:0-4504 GCA_045617525.1 Solibacillus sp.
AGCATCAGCAGTAGAATCAGTGTCAGCTGTTGCAGTAGAATCGGCGTCAGCAGTAGAGTCAGCGTCAGCGTTAGCATCAGCAGTAGAGTCAGCATCAGCAGTAGAATCAGTGTCAGCTGTTGCAGTAGAATCGGCGTCAGCAGTAGCGTCAGCGTCAGCGTTAGCATCAGCAGTAGAGTCAGCATCAGCAGTAGAATCAGCATCAGCAGTAGAATCAGTGTCAGCTGTTGCAGTAGCGTCAGCGTCAGCAGTAGCGTCAGCGTCAGCGTTAGCATCAGCAGTAGAATCAGCGTCAGCGGTAGAGTCAGCATCAGCAGTAGAATCAGCGTCAGCAGTAGCGTCGGCATCAGCAGTAGCGTCAGCGTCAGCGGTAGCAGTAGAATCAGCGTCAACGGTAGAATCTAGGTCAGCAGTAGAGTCAGCGTCAGCAGTAGAGTCAGCATCAGCAGTAGAATCAGCGTCAGCAGTAGCGTCAGCAGTAGAATCAGCGTCAACGGTAGAATCTAGGTCAGCGGTAGAGTCAGCGTCAGCAGTAGAGTTAGAGTCAGCGGTAGCGTCAGCGTCAGCAGTAGAGTCAGCGTCAGCAGTAGCATCGGCATCAGCAGTAGAATCAGCATCAGCAGTAGAGTTAACATCAGCAGTAGCGTCGGCAGTAGAGTCAGCGTCAGCAGTAGAATCAGCGTCGGCAGTAGCGTCAGCGTCAGCAGTAGAGTCAGCATCAGCAGTAGAGTTAACATCAGCAGTAGCGTCGGCAGTAGCGTCAGCATCAGCAGTAGCATCGGCGTCAGCAGTAGAATCAGCGTCAGCGGTAGAGTTAACGTCAGCAGTAGAATCAGCGTCAGCAGTAGAGTTAACATCAGCAGTAGCGTCAGAGTCAACGGTAGAGTCAACGTCAGCAGTAGAGTCAGCATCAGCAGTAGAGTCAGCATCAGCAGTAGAGTTAACGTCAGCTGTAGCGTCAGAGTCAACGGTAGAGTCAACGTCAGCAGTAGCATCGGCGTCAGCGGTTGAGTCAGTAGTTACATCAGGGCTAACATTACCAGTAGAATCAGCTATAGCATCAACATTAACGTCAACAGTAGAATCAGCAGTTACTTCAGCATTAGAATCAGATGATATTTCCAGATTCATTCGGCCACCTTCCTTATATATTCGCAGATCACAATCTTTGCACGTATTGCTATTTCTACTGATTTTTTTATACCTTATTTTCCCGTTCCTACTAATTTTTTTATACTTAGTTTTACAATTTTTACATTGCCAGTTACTCATTTAGTAGTATCTCCTTTCTATAGTAATGGTCAAGTTAAATAAATAATTAACTTGCTTTTATAGCGTATTTATTGTTCTAGTTAATCTGACTACAACAATAATTTATTAGTTTAAAGTTAAAAGCTTGTTACCGTGTGCTTTGAAACCGTAGTGGAGAGGAGTGGTCATTAGCCATTCTTATTAGGGCTAACCTGCTGTGATAGTTGCACAAAAAAAGATTTGCTCCATGAGATATCAATCTTGTATATGCCATATATTTTCCTCTTCTGCAGTAGTCATTATGATTACCTACATTTTTATAATATCCCATGACAAAACCTCCTTTCTAGAATCTATAATATGTGAAGTTGTGGAAAGGAGAGGTGTTATTCATCCAATCAATAGTTTCTTTTGTTTTGAAAATTTAATGATTTATTAATCTACAAGTGCATAATGAATTGATGTAGAAAAGGATTTAAATATAAAAAAGTTGAAAAATAGGTATTCGACAAGAACATAAAGGTAGTGTTACATATGTCCAAATGGTTGAAGGACTATTGTAAAGGAGAGGCGAAAATGTCGCAAAGTAGAGTTAAAATGCACCCAAATTGTAGTCACAATCTAACAATTTGGGTGCATTTTTTATGGCATTTGAGAATTCAAATTGAAAAATGGGTTTTATAGTGGAATGTAGAAGTGTTTAAACGGAAAGTAAAATTAGTTAATTACTGCATGGATGAAGGTTATGGTTTTATGGTAGATATAGGTTGCAAATCATGGAAGGGGAATTGTTTTATTTTGGTGGAGTAGTAGTGGATAATTACCTATTTGTTTCTTTGTGAAATGTAGGGAAATATGGTGATCCGATTTTTATTACTTTCTAACAGAATCGTTTATGAAAAGCTCGTCTACTGTGGTACCCAATACAGAGGCAATGTTAAAAGCTAATTGTAAAGTGGGGTCGTATTTATCATTTTCAATTGCATTTATCGTTTGTCTTGATACATTGCAAAGTTTAGCCACTTCATCCTGAGAAAGCTTTATTGATTTTCTTAACTCCCTAATACGATTCTTCATTTAACCACCATATTTCTTCTTGAAAAATAGTAATGAGATTAAATATACAATTGAAATCGTAATAAGGAAGGTAAAGGGATTCATTCCCCCATAGGAATTTTCCGTCCATATAGTTAAATAAACAGATTCAATAATTTGAATTAAAGCCAAACCAATTGCAATTGTAAATGCGTATGACTGAGCTTTCATTTTAATGAAATTCTTCCTCTCATCCCCCAAACTGGGCAATGATATAACAGTAATAACTATTAGTAGCACACAAATTGCCAAAATAGCGAAAAACAGAACAATGTTCCAATCCATAATTTTATTTCCTCCTCGTCAGAAAAATGTAAAAAGTATTTGACATTTATTATTGTAACACTAGACCTAAAGATGTCAAAATATTTTTACATTTTAATTTTTAGATAATTAGTGTTTGAATAGAATGCAATAATGTAGTAAATAATTGATTGAATATACTTCAGACAAAACAAAAAAAGCCATCGAAATACGATGACTTAGTTAAGAAAACTAACTTTCCACTTTCTTATAACTTACTTATAAAAAATTATTATTCGGGGAAATATAATAAGAAGGGACAGGTAATAATTCTTCTTTTTGCTGTTCAGGCCACGGAAGCATAAGTTGATTTTTTATGACTTTTTCCCTTTTTACGACAATAGGCACTAATTCTCGTTGTGTCATTTGAACTAATTGCATTTTTCCTAATTCAATTAGCCTCCTGGTCATTTCACCACCGATTTTACCATTCACTCGAGAAGGTAATTCACCTTTATCGATTAAATCATAGTTATCAATTCCAAATTCTGCGGCTATTTCTAATTTCATGTCTTGCAGTTTATCTTGTATATGGGTCATTATCTCTCCTCCTTTCCCCTTAATATAAGCAGGTTTTAAAATAATATCCTCAGTAGAATATGAGATAATTGAGTAACTTTAACAATGGCAACCTAGATTACATATATCCCCTTTTTTGATGACATCCTCAAAAGTCTAATTAACAAAAAAACATAGACATATACTATTTAGAAGTTTATTGATGACAGGGGGTGTATTGATGACATTTTTCCAACAAAATCCAGGGAGAGGCCCAAACAGACAAGATTTCGGTCCCCCCCAAGGGAGACGACAACGGCCCTCCTTTAACACTAACCGACCTAGACAACAGCAGCCCAATTTCTCCTCAAATCAAGGTAGACAGCAGCAACCCAATTTTTTTTCAAATCGACCTAGACAACAGCAGCCCAATTATTACCCAAACCAACCTAGACAGCAGCAACCCAATTATTATCCAAACCAACCTGGACAACAGCAGCCCAATTATTACCCAAACCAACCTGGACAGCAGCAACCCAATTTTTCCCCTAATGGAGATTGGCAAGGGCAACCTAACGCTTTTCTAAATAACGCAGCTCCCCAGGGTGGAGGCTTAACAGACAATTTAAATACAATTATGGGCCATGCTGGAACGTTAACGAATGGGGTAAATATGATGAGGCAACTAGGTTCACTTATAAGTCTGTTTAGATAGATAATCAATAAGCTAAAAAATTAAAAATGAACAGGTTGTTACACGCAACCAATAGCCATCTATCGTTAAATTTCTTTAAGGTAGAAGGCTATTTTGCATGCTCAATAGAAGAAGAAACAGTTAGTTGCCAATTTGCACTAGCTGTTTTTTTGATATTAAGATTTATGGGGGCACATAATATGTAAGGAGCATTATAAGACGAGACCCTTTTTGTTTTGGGTTCTTTTTACTGTAATGACTAGCAGTAAAAGTCCAATAACTAAAGAAATACTATATAAAATGAAGGCTAAATTATTTTGCCCCGTTCTAGTTAACAGTACATAAGAAATGAGGAAACCAAAAATAGGTAAAATTCCCGAGTAGAATAACTGATTAACACTATATTTACCAGCTAGGAGTAATTGAACGGCTGCACAATTTGGTAAAATAACGCCTAAAAGTGCAAGAATGCCCGATAGGCTAAAAAGCGACTGATCATTTGCAATTAGCGGTAAGCTTAATATAAAAGCCATTGTATTTGCAATTAAAAATGCCAAAGAAATAATCGTGAATTTAATGTACATATCCATGCTGTATGATGCTCCTTCTGTAAATTACTCTTAGAAGTGTACCCGAAATTATTAAAAATACACGATACTAAGT